>NZ_PCOC01000003.1 GCF_002975205.1 Ochrobactrum vermis
TACGCGAGTAAACAATTTCGGCCACGCTGATACGGCGAAAGTCCCCATTATTACTTGGATACCGTAATATCCAACATAGGCGACGAACATCACCTTGAGCAGCGGCGTGATTTCAGAGCCGATAAATATTGTAAGCCTGCGAAGAAAAATTCTCGCCGGACTTATCAATTCTCTCCAAAAGATCGCTCAAGAAATCATGCATAGCGGCCCCCGACTATTCCGACGCTATCGAATTGATTGCAGCAATGGCGGTCGCTGGATCGCCATTGATAAAGGCCATAGGTCCGCAGTCGTGCCGAATGTCTTCGGCAAAAGACGTGAGATTTGCTGGACGTTTGCACGGAGCAGTCCTTTTCCTTGACCGTTCCGCAGCCGGCAACACCGGCTGCGATGGCGGTGAGGATAAAGAACTTCAGGAAGATGTTTGCGATATTAGTTTGCACTGTACGTCAACACCTTCTTGGAATTGGAAATGTCGGTGAGGCGGCGCTGATTATCAGTCTGCAACGACGACACGGCACCGTTCATGACGCCGATCAGTTCATTGATGGTCAGCCCTGCTTGGACTTGCAGCTGCGTGTTCTGGTCGATGGAACCTTTAAGGTCCTTTGCCTGACCGATACTCTGCCCGGCCTGTTCAAAAGCGCTTTGGCGCGTCGTTACCGCCTGTTGCGAACCATTTACGAGTGCGGCGACACCAAGCACAGTGTTGACCATCTGTTCATAGGACTTGTCTCCGCTGAAGCTGCTATTTTCTTGCCCCGATAAGTTCTTAACGAGCTGAAGCCCGTTGATGAAAGTGGATGCCACCTTGGCGATGTCACCGCCCATGCTGCCAAAATTTGGCACCCCGCCGGACATAAGGCTGTCAAAAGAGGGCATTGACGATACGCTAAAGCCGTTCCCGACGGCCAGGTTTTGCATCTGGTTGGCATCGCCGCCGCGATCACCGGTAACGGCCTTCAATGTCTCCTCGACCGTTGTCAGGATTTCCTTGTTTGTCCCGAGAATCTTGTCAGTCGTGACGGAGGTTTGTTTTGCCACTTCATAATTGGCAGCATCGATGACCGGGACACCACCTGCATAAGCCGCCGTGGGAGCGAACGATGCCGAAGCTACGGCAATCGCTGACGCCGAAATGATCAGTCGTTTCATAATAATCTCCCTTATTGAGGATCGAGGTTAAGTTTGATGTTCGCCTCGCGTTCACGCTGCTGAACGCAAGCCTTTTCTTCCGGATTCCATTCGAGGCCGGTACGGGGATCACAAACGCCGGTCGTTTCTCGGGGCTTGTCGTCTTTCTTCTTGGACGCAGACGATTGAGATGCGCCAGAAATGCCACTGGCTGAAACTGCATTGCGGCTGTTGAGCAGGTCGGCCATTGAATTGCCGAGGACAATCACCTGGTTGACCATTTCGAGGTTCGCATTTCGAGCGCCGGCGTTGTGATCCCAACTGTCTTGAATTGTGCCGGACTGGATACCGCCGAGCTGCTGAAGCCATGAGGCGACGTTGGCGGTACTTTCCTGTGTTGCCTGCGTCGTTGCCATCGAATTGATGGTCGAATCCCGCATACCGGAATATGCTGTATCGCCGCCGCCGTAGTTCATGGGCAGGTCCTTTGATCCGCCGAACGCCGGAGTCCATTTCTGCGTGATATTCCGGACGTACCCCTGCGTTTCCTTGAACGGGGGAATGCCGCCATATTTTTTAACGTTGCCAGCGCCAGCATTGTACGCTGCAAGGGCGAGGTTGGCGTTGCCGTTGAAACGCTTGAGCTGCTGTTTAAGATAACGAGCACCACCGCGCAGGTTCTGTTCAATGTTATGGGGATCTACGCCCAACTCTTTAGCGGTATCAGGCATCAACTGAGCCAAACCGATAGCTCCCACGCCCGATTTCGCGCATGGATTAAAGCGGCTTTCCTGATAAACGAGTCCTAGAAACAGATTCTCGTCTACACCCTCTTCGCGCGCCACTCGTTTGACCAACCCGGAAATTTCTGGATTGGCTTTGGCGGCTGCAACGGGATCGTCCTTGCGCCCTGGTCGGTAGACGGCACATGTTACGCTCTTGTTGAGGGAAAACCGGTCTTTATTCGTCTGCTCGATCTCGGACGTTTTTTGATCACGAACCGTTCTTTCGGACAAATTTGACCCGTCAATGACAGGAACGCCACCAGCCAATGCTGACAAAGGCATGGTCGCTGACGCCAAAAATATGCATAGAGCAGTTTTCTTATGCATCATTCCTCTCCCATCCGCAGAATTCAGCCAACCAGTTTTCAGGCTCATCGCCATATCGTTCCCGCAGCGCAGCACATTCTTCGACGGTCTCTTTTCGACCCGACAGCACTTTGACGAGATCAGGCATTTTCGAGAGATCGAGACGGGCAATGACTGAGTCATTCCCGTGCTTGACGAGAAACGTGCGCTTTTCAGGCGGGGTGTTTTTGATGAAATTGAATTCTTTAACCGTCAGGCCAAAGCGTTTGATGTAGCTCTCTTCGTCAGCGCGCGGGTTCGGGAAATGAATATTCGTGGCCGATTGCTCAATAAGGGTGTGAGACGCCTTTGCTTTGGCAATATCCGCTGCCGACTGAGTTCCGAAACCTACAATTCCGTTGAGCTTACGGATGGTTTTCATCTTATCGATGATGAAATGACTGAACGTTTCATCCATAAGCAGCTGCCAGCCTTCGTCCATGAAGAACATGACAGGATCGCCGTTCAGAAGCTCATCGAGACGGTGATAAAGGTACATCAGTGCGGGGGTTCGGATATCCTCGTTGCCGAGGATGCTGGTCATATCGAAACCGAAGACACTACGCCCGGAGAATGACAGCACATCGTGCTGCGCATTGAACAGCCACGCTTTTTCGCCATCGATCCAAGGACGCAACCTTGACGCCAGGTCGTTCGCATCTGCCCGCGATCTGCCTACCAAGAGTCCCGAAAGGTTTGGTAAGTTGCGCTGAGCTGCCGGCTCTTCCATGATACGGGCAATTGCCCGTTCCAGCGTGTCTGCGTCCTCCTGGCTGAAGTCGCGTTGATCGCTAGATCGCAACATTGATTTCAAAAGGCGAAGCAGAAAATCACGATTGGGGCCGGTGTTTTCCAGCTGAAGCGGATTGAAACCAGTCGGTGTTCCCGGGGAGAGAACTTCGTAAGCTCCCCCCATGGCACGCACGAAAATCTCGGCACCTCTATCCTTGTCAAAAAAGACAGCTTTAGGGGTAGGGCTGATGCGCATCGCCTGCGCCAGCAAGAATGTCAGGGCGACGGTCTTACCGGAGCCAGTAGGGCCAGTGACAAGGAAGTGACCAATATCGCGACGATGAAAGTTGAACCAGTATGGGGTTTGCGAGGTGGTCTCTAGTATCGTGATCGGCAGACCCCAATGAAGATTGTCCGATTGACCGGTCGCGAAATTGTGCATCGATGACAGGCCGGAGAAATTTGCCGAAGACAGCATGGCCTTTCGCGCACGATAGCTATGGTTGCCGGGCAATTGTGCCCAGAAGGACGCTTCAAGGTTCATATCCTCGCGCAGCCAGTTGTTGTTCATGTCGGTCAGGCAGCTACCAAGCTCGGAAACTGCTTTGCTCAAACCTTCAAGGTCGCGAGACAGGCAAAGCAAAGAGAAATGGTGAATGCCAAAAACAGCCTCCTGATTCATGAGGCTGTTAAGCGCGAAGTCGATATCGCTTTCGACTGCACTTCCGGACTCATCCGACGCGGCAATCTGGCGCTGAAGCCGGGTGATACGCTCCAGCGCAATGGGTTTGTCGGAAATTGTGAAGCTTTGTGTCAGGATGAACTCATGATTCACCTGCAACAGTCCATCCAGCATTCCGGGACCGGTGTATGGCGAATATTCTTTGATAGAGAGCATCGCGCCATAACGATTGTCCTCATCGGTGGCGGCTTGCGTTTGCATCGCTCGCTTACCGAAATGTAGGCGTGACGTTCCGACGTAATTTCGAATTCCCATCCGGGGAAGACGCATTTTGCGTGGCACGCCGCAGGTCAGAATGGTGTTTATGAACTCGCACGGTTCGGAATGTGGCTCTCCATCGCGATAAGTTATACCGAGCTCGCGCGCGCCATATTTCTGCAGCTCGCGCGTCATGCTGGAAACGAGCTCTTCGAGTTCGGTCACTGTTTCACGCGTTTGCTGATCTCGAACCTCAGCGCCTCCAGAACGGGTAAATGCACGACTTACTATGTCGCTGAGGCCGAGGGCGCCACGCATATTAGTCCGCACGATCGAGAGATAAATTTCATTGGCGAACATGCGCTTATGGCGTAACTGGCTCATATAGCGGTTATTCAGCTGTTCGCAGAACGCATCATCGAATGCGCCGCCGATTTCGGAGTCAACCTGTCTGCGTATTACTGTCGACCAGACAGAAAAGCGGCTCGATCCAAGCGCTCGAATGATCGTATTTTGAACATTCGAGCGCATATTCAGTTCGGCTTGATCTTCGGTTTGGAAAAAGAGACCGTCGAGTTTGATGACCGACAAGAGTGCGCCGTTTTCCAAGCCGATCACTGTATCCGACATATGCCTCAGATATGGGATATGCGAAGCCATAGGCCGCTCATTATGAGCGACCTTGCCAAATCCGAGTTCTTCTCTGACGACTTTCAACATTAGCTAAGGTCCGTACGAATTTGTTCCCCAGAAGGACTTGTTGCGTGTGCGAGGCGTTTTGCGCGCGGTGACTTCAAGCACATCGAGAATTTTGTTGTCCCAAGCGCAAAGGGAGAACAGAACCGCATAGCTGATCGGGGCCAGGAGCAGGGTCCAGAACGACTTGCTGACCAGCCATGCTATGATTGTGATGCCGATAACGACGACGACTGCCATATACGGGACACCCCACATGGTGGGAGATCGGGTTAACCCGATTACCAACGGTGTCAGCTGCGGCTTTACATCCTCGTACTCAGCCATCGCTAGTTTCCAACCGTGCTAATCAGCTCGTCGACGATTGATGGAGCACCGAAAACAAGACCGATTCCGAGGATCACACCGCCCGCAAGAAACCAAGACAGTCGGCCAGCAAATGCGAGGAAACCGAGCGCCATAACAGCGATGATCGCAAACAGACGACCAATAGGGCCGCTAATGAAATCAACGATAGCTTGAAATACTGTCTGAACCGGCGCGAAGGCACCATTAACGCCACCTGACTGTGCAAACGCCAAATCCGCCCCGACAATTTGCGCAGCAGCCAGCAAACCAAGGCAGACTGCCAGCTTTGAAGCGCTGATATGCCAAACCTTATTCTGTTCGTTGATCATCCTTCTCTCCTTTAAAAATGCATCACGCCACCAACGAAGGTGCCGGTTTTCTTGACTGCAATGACCCCGGATTGAGTTTCGCTCGCCATGACCGGCGAGGATCTGCGACCGCTCGCAACGAGCTTCTTTTTCGGCGCTGGCATGGTTACGCCAAGCTGGTAATTGACGACCTTTGCGACGTATCCGACGGTTTCCTTGAACGGTGGAACGCCGCCGTACTCATAGATGCGGCCTTCGCCTGCGTTATAGGCAGCGGCAACAAGCAGGGGGTTTTGGAACTCGTCCAAAAGCACCCGGAGATACTTAACGCCGCCTTCAATATTTGACGCCGGATCACAGACGTCGCGGACGCCGAAGCGCTCAGCGGTTCCCGG
This sequence comes from Ochrobactrum vermis, assembly GCF_002975205.1. Lineage (NCBI taxonomy): Bacteria > Pseudomonadati > Pseudomonadota > Alphaproteobacteria > Hyphomicrobiales > Brucellaceae > Ochrobactrum > Ochrobactrum vermis. Next base: position 5,684 of record NZ_PCOC01000003.1, read on the forward strand.
CATGAGCTGCATCGGCCCGCGTGCGCCTTTGTCTGAATTGCGGGAACGATCGAACTGGCTTTCTGCCCAGGTGATGGCGGTAGCAAACAGAGCGTCGACTTGATGTCGGCGAGCGGCCTGTTCGACCAGAGTTTTGATTTCCTCTGGTGTTAGCGGGGAGGGGCCGCATTCGGGAGTGGATACAGCGGCCTGCTTAGTAGAACGCATATCACCTAAACGGGCAGATTCGTCCTGAAGAGAGATAGCCGGATCGGTAATATCGGCGAGAGAGCCAGTTGCTATTACGGTGCTGGATACATTGCCAATATGGTTATTCGTGTTGGTGCCGTTGCCGCTTTTATCTTCCGCAGAAACGATGCCATCAGAACCCACGACAAATTCTTTGCTTTCGCTTGTCCAGCGGCGGTTGATTACAGTCAAATCCGAGCGTGATCCGGATGCCTTGTGAGTTGCGGCCTCGGCGTCGCCATCTTGCGCGAAAGGCGCAATTGCGCCTCTTTCTTCTGCGCAAGTGGCGGCAATCCCGAACGGGATGAACAATGTGGCGCTTAGCAGTAGCGCTTTGATTGAAAGCCTCTCCATTCTAGCCCTTTAGCTCCTGTCGCAGACCTCACATGCTCTGTTGAGGTTGCAGCGAAAACCGATTAAGTTCATATAGCATGATACCGATTTGGCTAAGTGATACATGCTTTTTTGCAAATCATAAACCCCCTATGAACAGGGAAAACGAATAAGCAAGACGGTAAGGGCTAGAAAATGAAGAGAACCATCGCAATCGCAATGAGCAGTTGTATGTTGGCAACAGCCGCAATCGCAGCGCCTGCAATCAACAAGGATTACATCAAGTCGCTGGCATCGCCGGGGAAGACCGTGCTTGTCATTGAGTATTATGACGGAGACGGAAAAGTTACGGCTCGGAAGGGGTTTGCATCCGCCTCGGGCTATAAGGCAACTTCACCGACCGAATTTCGGGTTGATGATAAGACCCTTCTGAATCTGTACGGGCTAGAAGCCTGCAAAGGCGAAATGGTCAATCGCAAGGATGATTTTGCTGGTTCTTGCACTGACTACGCCAAGCAGCAGCTGCAGATCATGTTGCAGTCGCCGAAGGTTCTCTTTTGTCGGGCATTTGTAAGTGAAGAGAGCGCACCCAAACAAAATGTGACGTGCTACGGCTATTACAATTACCCCGGGAGCCTGGACACGGTTGATATGCTCGAAGAGCAATTGCTCTCTCTTGGCGCGCTCCGCATTGCGAAATCGAAAGACGGGAAGCTAGATCGTCCCGATCTGGAGAACGCGCAGAAGATTGGAGAAGTCGGCTCCTATGGTATGTGGGCCGATCCGCGGGTGAAGGCCCAATGAAGCCAGCCCTATTATCGCTCTGCATGGTCCTTTTATCGACGACGGCTTTTGCAGCCCCGGAGGGATATTTCGACCTCCAGCCGGGCGTTACTTTGGAAACTGGCGATACGTGGGTCTCAGAAGGCCAGCGCTATCGCCTCTATGGTGTTCAGTCATGCCTTCGAGGAACTGCTTTCACTGACACGACCGGAAACAAGAACGACTGCGGTGAGGCGTCGCTTGCCGTATTCGCCGCTTATATCAAAGACACCAAACCGGTGTGCGCTCCCGTAGCGCAAACTGCCGATACTTCTTATGTCATTTGCTACGCCACAATCGGCGGAAATCGCCTCGATTTAGCGACGGTGTTGATTACGAGCGGCTATGCCTTTGCCGCGCTGAAGGCTGACGGGCTTCCCTACTATCCAGCATACGCAGTGGCCGAACAGGAAGCTCGTGAGAAGCGGGCAGGCCTCTGGCAATTCGAAGACGTTCAGCATCCTGCCATCCTGTTGAGCAAATCGGCAAACGAACGGACGAGGAATGCCCAACAATGAAATATCTGATCGTAGCAATGTCATTTGCCCTCGCATCGACACCAGCATTCGCAGCTGATGCTATTAAACGCGCGCCAGCTGCCAGCGTACCGGTTCAACCTAGCCAGCCGGCACCGCTTCCAATCCTCAAGGGTCGTGTCGCGGTTATTGATGGTCGGACCCTCTGGTTTCCCACTTATGCCCAACGAGTTCGGCTTGCGGATATTGACGCGTGCGAATTGCCTCAATGGGCGCTTGATCCGAAATGGACGAACAGGGACGTCACGAAAGCACCGCCGCCTGTACCCTGTGGACCCTTTGCAAAAGCTTGGCTCAAAAGAACGATCGGGGCGTCCGCCGTCTCCTGCGCTGTCGTCGGCTATGATGCTGAAGGCATGGCACGAGCAAGATGCATATCACGGGGACGCGACCTAGCTCTCGAAATGCTTCGCGTGGGTTGGGCGAGGGTAGATTCACCCTACCTCAGCCACCCTCAATATATAGGCTATCAGCGTGCCGCCATGTCGGCGCGATATGGCATGTGGGCGACTTATGTTCTGGATATGAATGAGTGGCGGCGCAAGGCCGTCGACAAAACGCTCGATCGTCAGCCAATCGCGGATTTCAACCTACTCGTAGAGCGCAAAAGCGAGATCTCTCCCCCGTTTGCCGACGCGCGCAGAAAACCAAAAAGGACAGACCGATAGTTGTCGGAGATCGCTCATATTGCGCTCAATTTCGCGCGCGATCCCATGGCCTGCTTGTTGCTGGCCATCCTGCTATCGTTTTTGCTTATCATCCCGTCGTCGAAAATCTGGTGGGTCCACGGCATAATCGCTGCCCTTTTCCTCACCGTATCGCTGTTTTTCCACGAACAAAGGCAAATGTCGTTCGATGCGTTCTTGATCGGCGTCTTTGCCTATCCAGCGGTATGCCGCGACATTCCCAATTAGCTCTTGGTCTATCGAGTTGGAATTTACTGGTTTTCTGCGTTCACACTTATCGCCCTATGCAGCTACGCGGCCGGAGATCTCATCACACGGTCCCCCGTTCACGCCCGAGACATGTTGCCTACCGGGTTGGTTTCAACAGCTACAATATGAGGATGACCTGAAATGAAGCAGTTTCTGTTTGCACTCGCTGGCCTTGGCACTATCGCCGTGATGCCATCCGCTGCAATTGCACAGGACACGGGAGGGACGCCATCTTGGGGTTGCCAGGTTCTTTTGTGCGCAGCATCCTCAAACCCTTCGTGGCATGGCGTACCTTATTGCGTCCCGCCCATGACCAAACTGATCAAGGCCATGGCAAAACCGGGTTTCTCATGGCCCATTTGCCATGAGGCAAAGTCTGGCAAACCCGGATATCAGCCTTACGAGGATTGTCCATCTGGTTTCAAGGAAGCCAGCAATATGAGTGATCGCGGCGCAATGCTGTCCAACCGCTGCGAAAAGACAATCAACACCTGCACCAACAAGATCAGGGAACAGAATAAAGAACTTCAGCAATACAAGGATGTTCAATATCGAGACATTGGCAATTCGGATCGAGGAAATAGTTGTCGAAAGGTCGTCTCCATTGCCCGGCCTATGCGAAAAGACCCTTACTTTTTTGATATTCCCGATTATCAAGGTCTTAAGCGGCGCTATTGGTTCAACCTGAAACTTTGAGGAGCTCTAATGAATCAGAATGCACTTCTCGCACTGGCAGCTAGTGCCGGCATCGCAGTCGGTGCGGGCGGCACTTGGTTCGTAGTCTTCAACTCTTCTAGCAACGCAAAAGCAGTTGCTAAGGCCGATATCGTTGCGGCCATCAACGCCGACCCGACACTTTGTCCTGTTCCAGATGAGCCAGCATCGAGCGCTAAACTCGATGTACCAACTCAAGCTGAAGCACTGATTGCCGTGAAGAAACTGGAAGAAAAAAATCCGCTATTGTGGGACAGAAGTGAACTTGAAAAGCTATCAGTCTCACTAGCGAATTGTTGGCCTGTTGAAGGTGCCAACGGCATGGTCGAATGCGTTACCAACGTCAAAAAAAATCCGTCAGCGCAAGCTATTGCGAGGACGGTTGGATTTGCCAAGGATCAATCATCTGGCGAATGGATTGCGACAGACCGCAAATAATGAAGCCCGCGAGCGGGCTTCCATCACAGTTAGATATTTTCGACACTCTTCAAAACTGTGGCCACTTCGTTTTTCGCGAGGGTTAGCCGTCCTGAGATAATAGAGGCTGCGAGATAGACCAGTTTGCCGATTGCGTCATCTAAATCTTGTGGCTCATAATCAACGATCCGGCGAGGATCGTCAGCCAGGGACGATAATTCCAGCAGTCGTTTTGTCGGGCCAGCGTTACATTCTGGAACGCCGCCCCTTTTGTTTTTCCAACTTATCGCATTCCCAATCGCATCCATAATGGCCTCCGCAAGTCATTTTCAGAAGATGGGTTAAGCTCATAAGTGCAATTCTCAAAACTGACGCCTAGTTGATAGCAGCAGGAAGCATGTCCATTAGTCGATTGCATGCCTCTTACTGTACGATGCTCAGTTTCTTGCCTCCCTGCACTAATTTCTGACGAAACAGCCATCCCAAAATTTAAATGATAAAAACGTTGATTAAGGTATCTTGCACGCTAGGATACGAAACCAAGCGAAACGCAACGAAATTTGAGCCGGTAAGAGATTGATAAAAAACGGAAAGTTTTTTTTCGTTCCACCGAACGATGGGAGCGATTTCAAGGAATTGTTCAAGCGCATCGCCGCTGAGGGCGCAGGTCGCTCGCTCGGTAGCGACGGCGCTCGCACTGGCCCATGGACGCCGGAGCTACTTGCGGAGGCCATAACGCTTGTCGATCCCAAGCAGGTCGGCGTTGATCTGCGAACTGTACAGCTCTGGTTTCAGGAGAATGAGAAAGGCATAAGCACTACCAACATCGGTTTGCTGGCGAGAGTTCTAAGCTGCGGTGACACGGCTGCCAGAAGCGAATGGATAATGGAGCTTAACGCCGCTCAATCCCGGTTGGTGGCCAAAAGACGCGAGATGAAGAGGGCCGGAAGTGTTGGGCCATCGGAGCCAGACCAGGGTGCAGCTCGAATAGCAACATCGGATTCCGTAAGGGATAAGGATGTCTCGCTATGGAACCTCCCAAGATGGTCTGAGAAGCTTCTGAGCGAAGGTTCTCAACTGAATCTGTCTGCCTCGGTTTTTGCGGGAATGTCCGCCCTTGGATTTCTTTCGTTCATCATAGGCATTCACAATGTTAAATTCACCCGATCCGATGGGGTCATCAAGCAGGTCGGCTTCCTTTGGGCGGCGAACTGGACATTAGTGTTCATGGTTTTCCTTCCGCTGTTCCTGGCCTTTGTTTTTGAACTGGTGAATTCGTGGAAGCACGAAAAACGGAAGGGGTTTGTCGATGGCGCAATCGAGGACAGCGACATCGCATGGAAGCGAATTATTGACGCTTCGTCCGGTTCATTCTGGGCAGTGTTCCTAATATGCTTGTTGTTTGCGGGTGTTTTTCAGTGGATTGGCGTCTGTTTGATGCCTCTCATCAAAGGCGGAGGTAATTACGCGACCGATTGGGGCACAGTCGCGATAGTGCGGCCTGAAATCGTAACGATACCTGTTGCAATCTTTTTCACGGCGCTCGCTTACCTCTATATGAGCTTTTCGTTTTATCTTTTTTTCGCCGGTCTTATTCTGCTTTATTCGGTCATTAATGACTTTTGGAAAATCCGTGACGCGGTAAATTCAAGGGCCCGTTTGGAGGTGGACGATCTAAGCGATACCGGGTTTTGGGTTATGCAGTGGGTTTTCCGCTGCACACTCTTGGGTATGCTGATCGCTACCGTTATGAAGCTTCAAAGCTCTTATCTGGCGTCAAATGGCCCAAGCATCGTTGCATGGGTGATTAGCGACCTGTCATCGATCGTATTCGACCGTACAGGTGTGCACAGTCGCATTAGCTATCGGATGCCGACACACTATAGCAGCCTGCTCATCGCAATATCGACCTGTTTTGTTTTTCTATATGGTGTGATCCGCGCTGGATCCGGAGGTCATTTTAAAGTCGCTCTCTGGAAAATGACCGCAGTTGTGGCGCTGCTTTTCGCAAGCTATTTGTCTATCGACGCGTTTTCCGGCTTTACGGTCCTGATGTGTGCCGGGCTCCTAATCGCTATTTACTGCTTATTTGATCCGGCCTTCGGGCGCGGGCGTGCGAGTGAGGTTAGCAATCAAAGTGTTTCATAGTTGGCTTGATCAATGGGATGAGAAACGGGCACGACGCGGTGAAGATGCTAAAAAAGCAACGATCGTCAGTCTTGATGCAGAACGCGGGTTTCCGGGCGCTGCGAATGTTTCCAACATCGAAGAATTCTGCAAGCTCGGGGTGCAGGCAACTGCCACGCCATCGTACTTCAGAGCGCCACTCGGCAACGACAACGATTTTGAGCGGGCAGGGGACTTCCTCAAATTTCCATCTGATATTTCGACAGACGTTGAGGAAAATAACCTGGTCTGGTCGAAGATCACCGATAGCGGCTCGCGCGACAAGGCACTGGTAATCTTTCATCATTGGAACGCACGATCCCGCAACCAACAGATAGCGGGTTACTTGTCCAAAAGGGGCATCACAGTCGTTGAGATTGCTATGCCGTATCATTTTGAAAGGAGCCGTCCGGGGGCCGACTACGCTGATTATATGCTAAGCGCAAATCTTGGCCGAACGATCGAGTCACTACGGCAGGCCGTGTGGGATGGACAGAAGCTCATTCGTTGGCTGAAAAGCGAAGGATATCGAGAAATCTCCGTACTCGGAATGAGCCTCGGTTCATGGGTCGCAGGACTGGTCGCAGCTCATGATACCAACGTTAAGAAAGCCTCGCTGTTTCTCACAGGCGGCAGTCTGGCCGAAATGGTCTGGACCGGTCGAGCAACGCGAGCCATACGCGAGAGCTTTGAGCCCACGATAGACCTTACTCATCTACAAAGGGCTTGGGCACCGCTTGATCTGGGGAACTACGCTTTCAGTCTCGCCCGTCCTGATCTGGATATTCAGATCGTCTTGGGAAAGCGAGACAAGGTTGTATTGCCAGAAGTGTCAATTGCTCTGTTGGAAAGTCTGAATAATGCTGGCGTAAACCCCGATGTTCTGCAATTAAACTGTGGTCACTATTCACTGGCAATTCCGCCGTACATAATTTTCGCCGGAATTAATCTAAAACGGTTTTTGTCGCAGTCTGGCAAATCAGATCGCCGGACATGACCTAACCTTTGTAAATATTCATCATCAAGGGCAGGGGGCTGGCCCTAATCAAGGGGATCAATTTCACCATCTCGGAGGGGAATTAATGGTCAAACTGCCTTTGAAGGCCCTGCTTTGTACGAGCTGCGTTGTATTGGGAATGGCAGGTCAGGTTTCTGCCGGCGGACTGGAACGTGGCGGCTATAACATCGACCTTCTGTTTAATCCGGATCGCTTCGCCACGGAGGCGACCTCCATCTATGTCATGCCAAACAGGAAACTAAATAACGTCAGAGATAGCAGTCCGTGGGACGGACCAGTCGGTGGGGGACGAACCGACGGTGTTAAGGAATCTGAGGCTTATTGGGTTCCGCGGATCGGTCTCAAGGTCGGTATCACCGATTCCCTTGATTGCCTTCTCGACTATTCGCAGCCATGGGGCGCACATACAAATCCCGGTCGAAACTGGGCTGGCGCCAACGACAACACCGAAACCAAAATGAATAGCGATGGCTATTCCGGAACCTGTTCTTATAAATTCGACGTCAGCGAGAAGGGCCAGATTCGGCTCATCGGTGGTGTGTTTTACCAATCCATGGACGGCTTCAAAGAACAGCTGGTCGCGCCTATCCCGGCTAACCCGTTTGGCTGGAACGGTCTCGGTCGATTAACGCTGGAAGCAGACGGATGGGGATGGCGCAGTGGTGTCGCCTACGAGATTCCGGAATACGCATTTCGTGCCAGCTTGGTTTATAATTCCGAGGTTAAACTTGATGAGATCACCGGTAAGCTCGATCTCACAGGTCTCCCGCCTGGCGCTGGCGGAAATCCGCTCGCAGGCGGATCATGGGATGTAAACGGATCCGCCAAGCTGCCACAATCCCTTGAATTGAAAATGCAGTCGGGAATTGCGCCGGATTGGCTTGCCTTCGGGTCGTTAAAGTGGACCGACTGGAGCGTTCTGCAGGATATTCCATTCTATTATAAGGGCGTACGAGCAACGTCGCTGGATCTACTCTATCGCGACGGGTGGACTGTAACGGCAGGTGTTGGCCATAAATTCAGCGATCAGTGGACCGGCGCAGTGCAGATCTCTTGGGATCGCGGTACGTCGACAACGATTGGCAGCCAGACCGATACCTGGACGCTGGCTGGTGGAGCATCTTACACGCCAAATGAACGCGTTGAGCTTCGATTTGGTGGATTGATAGGAGTGCTTACCGGCGGTGAAGTCTCGAATGAGGTCGTCAACCCTGCAACAGGCCGTCCTTATCTGGATGCGTCCTATGACTTCGATGATGATATCGTTTCTGCATTGACCTTCTCATTGAAGGTCAAAATATAATCTGGCAAAGCCCGCAATTGAGCGGGCTTCTTGCCCATCTCAGTCCAAATTCTCGACACTCCTCAGCACCTTTCTCATCTCGTCCTTTGCCAGTTTCGATCGACCAGAAATCAGAAAAGCCGCGATATAGACCAGCTTATCGATAGCGTCAGCGACATTTCCCGGTCTGTAGTCTATTACCACGCGTCGCGCATTCGTCTCGGCGGCCGCCAGTTCCAGAAGCCGTTTTGCGTGATCGGCATCGAAAAGGTCATCCGAGTTCTCGCCAACGACCCGCTGACCCGTTCTCTTACCAAAAGCCTGCATGTGAGCATCCGTCACAACGACGAGTCTGACAGGCATTTCCTCGCCACTTTTTACCATTTCGATCTCCATCTTCCCTTTTCCCGCGAAGCGGTCTTGCTCTTGCCCATGGGGCAGGAGCCCCGCTCCTGCACCTGCGGCGTCGCAAGTGAGACCGGGAGAGAGGGGGCAAGCAGCGGCGAAGAGCGGGCAAAGCCCGCCCTGCCTGATGGTGCGCAACGCGGTTGCACCTGAAATGGTGCGACCGACTTGCTGCATCGAAAGGTCGAGGCGATGCTTGTGGGGAGAGAGGGCAGAGCCCTTTCTTCCCTCTAAAAACAATGAACTTGGTTGGGATCAGAATCGGATCTGTGGAACCTTCGGCGACTCTCTAGCTGTGAGTTCATGCTGAACCGCGACTTTTAGAGTTAGAGTTTATTCATATCAATGTCTGTTTGCGACAAGTTTCTGACGGAAGATCTCTGCCGGTGTTTTGTAACCCAGACATTTGCGCGGCGTATTGTTGAGGCGACTGCAAATGAATGTCAGATCCCGGTCAGTTATTGCCAGCGGATCGATGTCTCTTGGAAGCCAGCGTCTGGTGCGTCTGTTGGTGTTTTCGACAGTGCCTTTTTGCCAGGGTGATTGTGGGTCGCAAAACCATGTTTGCGATCCGATACCGGCCTGCAGATAGGCCCATTCCGTGAACTCGGTGCCCCGATCAAAGGTGATCGACCGGCGTGCAATACGGGGAAGGGGTTGCAGCACGGTAATCAGTCCATTCATGACAGCACGGGACTGACGATCATTGTTGCGCAACAGGACGGTAAAGCGGCTGACCCGTTCGACCAGAGACGTTACATTGGCCTTGCCGAACTTCTTGCGAAACTGGATCAAATCACATTCCCAATGCCCAAACTGTTTGCGTTTGGCCACTACGTCTGGACGGTGCAGGATGCTCAGTTCCGGCGAAAAACGGCGTCCATGACGTCGTCTTGCATGTCGTGGCCGTCGTTTGGTACGGCGCTCGGGCAGATGCTTCCAAAGCCCATCTTTCCGACCCTCGGCAGAATAGACAAACTGATAGATCGTTTCATGGCTGACAGAAATGGGGTGACGTTCCAACCGCATTCTGCCGGCAATCTGTTGTGGTGACCACCCATGGCTTATGCGGTCGACAACCGATTGACGCAAATGAGCAAAACGAATGAGCTTGCGTTGCCGCGATCGCCGCTCACGCGCTTTCTGATCCGCAACCGTGCAGTAATAACCGGTCAGATCCTTGATCTCATCATCGTTAAACCGATTGCGCTTGAGCTCACGGAAAATGGTTGAACGGTGACGGCCAAGTTTCTCGGCGATAGTTTCGACAGAAATATTTTCCATACGCCAGCGCGCGATCTTGCGCCGCTCATCCAAGTCAATATGCGAGTAGGTCCTTTGCATGACAGGTTCCTTGCTTGGGATAACTCATTGTTATCGCTTGCAAGTCGCACTTCAAGCTAGAACCCACCAGCTTACAAACGATGTTTTAGCAAGTTAAAGTTGCGACGTTCCCAGCAGATTACAGATGCGACAGGTGCTGACGTTCAGCCCCCATTCCGAGAGGCTGGTCGGGGTTGCAAACGAGGAATGGGGGCGGGTGAATATCCACCTCTCCGGCTTTAGCTTTCTCAGTAGCAATTGCTCTGTCAACAGTTGATACTCGGCTCACCTGCATCGGGCAGGACAGGGATCCAAGTCGTACAATGCTACCAAAAATCTGCCTGCAAGGTGATGTCGATATCGCTGCACTCTCACCACTGCTTCGCGGTATGCTACTTGCAATCGCCTACGCGCAGCGCGAGGGCGGCATCGGATTAACGGCAACCGGCGCGATGAACCGCAAATTCGTACACTGGGCTGCTGAGAACTTCCTCTGGCCTAGGTTCACAGCCAAAGACCTCTACAGCATGCACAAGGTGCTCAATGAAAACGACATGCCACCGCTTTGTGTCGTGCACGACCTGACCCGTTATCTGAAGCTTCTTCGCCGTAGGAAAAATGTACTGCTGCCAACCAAACGTGGCCTGGAGTTTCTGGTAAGTCCGCAAGCCTTCTTCGATCTGATCGCCACCGATTATCTCTATTCGTATATTCATGCCACCGAACGTAAAGAGGCGATTCAGACACGATTACGTTGGTGGCGTATGTATCTCAATCTTCTCAATATCAAGACCAGAGAAGGGTGTAATGCGATGGACATTGTAAAAATACTCTATCCGGATACCGCTCATCTGTCCGACACTGAAATAACCGTCGATGCCTGGGACCTGAAATTCGAGCTTCAATACGATGTCCTGCGACGCTTATGCTGGCTCGGCCTGCTTTTTGAGGCAAGAGAAGGGCTCAACTTGCTTGACGACGGAACCTTCCACAAAACACCGCTCTGGACAGCTTGCCTGCAATTGGAGTCAGATACGCAAAGTGATATCGGCGTCCATTGACGCCCTCTATTCCGGCGCTGGCTGTCTCAATAAAGCTTGTTCTCGCCGGGCAATGACGGCGGGGTCGTTCATGTAAGCTGTGCGCGATTTACGCTCTCGCTTCTGATACCCGTTCCCGACACTGCCGTCAGGTATACCAAACATATGGTTGGCCTGACCGGTACGACGCGGACCGCTTTTGCTGCGTTGCTGCTCCCGTCCCGCCTGCATCTCAGCGACGATCGACAGCATGTCATCCAGCCGTTTGTTCTCGACAACAGGTGAGCGATGAATGGAACGAAGCTTGTCGAATGTTGTATAGGGCAGGGTGTCCGTACCGTGCATGATCTCCAGACGTCCATCGGGATAGTCGCAGACAATGACCTTCTGCCGCGCAAGCCGCTTTGCAACTTCGCTCGGTTCCAGGATGAACAGCACTTTATCATAGCGTAGTGTCAGTGTTTGTGACAGCGTTCGCACTTCCTTCCGGCACAGTGCGTGTTTCACTAATTACGGGACAGGTTTTTCAGTAAAGAGCGATCGCGGATTTCACTAAGTCGCGGACAGCGTTTTCACAAATGTGCGGACAGTTTTGGCGCAAGTTTTGCGGGCGCCGTTTGAGCGTGATTTCTTCTTGATTTTAGTCAGGAGAGGCCATGCCGAAGCGGAAGCAAGCGAGACGCATTACGATGAGGGATATTCGATCTATTTTGCGATTGACCTTTGAACAGGGCTTATCTGTTCGAGAGGTTTCAGAACGTCTTCGAATGGGGAAGACCACTGTTTCCACCTATTTGTACAGGGCCCGTGAAGCGGGTCTCTGCAGCTGGCCTTTGCCTGTGGCCTATGACGATGACGCGCATCTCGAGAAAGTGGTGTTCAAACGAACGGGTCGGCCACCTCGGGACACGCAGGCTCCAGATTTTGCCTACGTTGCGCGAGAATTGAAGCGCAAGGGTGTGACGCTGACGCTGTTATGGCAGGAATATCGCGCAGTTCATCCGAACGGTTACGGCTTTACGTGGTTTGCGACCCGGTTTGCAGCTTTTGAACGCAAGACATCTGCAACCTATCGCAACCGGCATGAGGCCGGAGCGACGATGCAGACCGACTATGCGGGCCAGACGGTACCGATCGTTAATCCACAGACCGGAGAGGTCCGTCAGGTGCAGATTTTTGTCGCCGTTCTTCCGGCATCCAATCTGACCTTCTCCTATGCCAGCCTGAGCCAGAAGTTGCCGGACTGGATCGAAGGGCAAAAACGGGCGCTGAACTATTTTGGTGGTGTTACGAAGGCCATTGTCTGCGACAATCTCAAGTCAGGTGTCGCGGTTGCCCTGTGGTTTGAGCCGACGATCACCGCGACATTTGAAGCCTTTAGTGAACATTACGGCACGACAATCTTGCCAACGCGGGTAAAAAAGCCCCGGGACAAGGCCAAAATTGAGGGCGCGGTTTTAATCGCAGAACGCTGGATTCTGGCACGGCTTCGCAACCAGACCTTCTTCTCGCTGGAGGATCTGAATATCGCCATTGCCGGTCTTCTTGAAGACCTCAATGGTCGCGTCATGCGTCATTACGACAAAACCCGCCGTCAGTTGTTCGAAGAGATAGAGCGCGAGGCTCTAAAGCCGCTACCGGCGACAGACTTCGAATATGCGGAGTGGAAATCAGCCAAGGTCCATCCCGACTACCACGTCGAGGTGGCAAAGACCTTCTATTCCGTGCCGCATCAGTTGATCGGCAAAATGATCACCGTGCGCCTGACGCATCGGATGGTCGAAATATTCTTCAACCATAAGCGCGTCGCGTCCCATCGCCGCCGTTCCGAGCGCAACGGACACGTCACGGTGAAAGAACATATGCCCAAATCCCATCAGCGGCATGCCGGAATGAGCGCGGCAAGCCTGATCCGGCAGGCCAACGGCATCAGCACCAATACAGGAATTTTTGTCGAACGGGTCATCCGCGACAAACCACATCCGGAACAGGGATATCGCGCAGCGCTTGGCATCCTCTCCCTTGCCCGACGCTATGAACACGACCGCCTTGATGCCGCCTGCGAGCGGGCGCTTGTCATCAATGCGCTGACGTATACGTCGGTTCGTTCCATTCTTCAGTCCGGGCTCGACCGGGCGGGCACGGTCATGGAAACCGGCAAGCCGCTGCCCACTCATTCCAACATTCGCGGTCGCGGCTATTACCATTGAAATCGCTGGCAATAACGCTGGCGTCCTGCCTGAAGCCCCTGAGGCGCTACGCAATGTGGAAAGCTTCTCGCCCCAGGGGCCTCAGGCTTCATCGATCGAGCTGACAGCACGAAACGAAGTCTGTCAGCATCGCCAACCCACAGAAAGAAGGAATGACAATGTTGACCAATCCAACGCTTGACCACATGTACACGCTCGGTTTGTCAGGCATGGCAGCCGCCTGGCGAGAATTGGCGGAGCAACCCGAAGCCCGGGCGATGGAGAAGGAAGAGTGGCTGGGCCTCATGCTCGACCGGGAGATCGCCGTGCGCGCCGATAAACGGCTGACGGCGCGTCTGGTGGCGGCAAAGCTGCGCTTTCCGGAAGCCAGTGTTGAAGATATCGACTTCCATGCGGCCCGTAATCTCGACCGACGGGCGACAATGGCGCTGGCGCAGGGACAATGGCTTAAGAACCATGAGAATTTGATCGTTACAGGGAAGACTGGCACTGGCAAGTCGTGGCTGGCCTGTGCGCTGGGACGTCAGGCTGCCCGACACGACCACACGGTTCTCTATGTTCGTGCGCCCCGTCTCTTCGAAGACCTCGCCATGGCCAAGCTGGACGGTCGCTATCCAAGGCTCATGAACCGTCTGATGAAGGTCCAGTTGCTGATACTTGACCACTTCGCCACCCACACGCTCAACGATCAGCAGCGTTTCCATCTCTTTGAAATCATCGAAGAGCGATACCAACGAAGGTCGACACTCATCACCGCTCAAGTTCCTGTGAATACCTGGCACGACCTGATTGGGGATGCGACGGTCGCCGATGCGATATTGGACCGCGTCGTCCACAATGCTCATCGCATCAATTTAGAGGGGGATAGCATGCGAAAGGCAAAATCCGGCATTGACGCCGCGCCAGGCTTCAATCACGAAAACAACTGACAATGATCAAAGGACAGGCCTGAAAACGAGACGCCAAAAACTGTCCGCACTTTAGTGAAATCGCAACACGCGATTTAATGAAATCACTGTCCGTGTTCAGTGAAATACGCACCCATGCCGCGCAAGATTGCATCCAACTCGTCCGGATCCGAGATGTCCCGATCCTCGCACCATTCGGCGCGCAGGATCGCTTGGTGGATCGGATGAACGCAAAGCCCCATCCTGTTTGCGGCGATAAATATGTGCGATGCCAGGTCCGCATCGGGGCACATGTATCGTGGGCTCGGGTTCACTTCGAGCCCGAGTCTCCTGCACCATCGCCTCAGTTCGACCACCCGGTAGGCCTGGCGCTCGGGTGCGCGCTCGCTGAGGAGCACGCCTCCCGTGCGTCGATAGACGTCAGGAAGGTCGACGGGCATCCAGTTGATCCGCACGCCGTGGTCGGAAGCGATCTTTACGAGGCGATCCGCCCCGAGATAGGCCCAATCGGAATTTAGCCAGAAGTAATAGTCAATCGCCGTCATGAGGCACCTGCGGGAGCGGTCGACGGTTCATTGCCCCTCTTGGCTGGCCGCGGTACAGTGAAGTGCTCCGCGTTATGCATCCGCCACGCGCTGATGAAGGCGACGATGGAGAGTCCCACAAGATACCAGATAACGTATCGCGGATCGCCGTCATTCAGCGACAGCAGCCATGTGGCTATGATCGGGGCCAAACCGCCGCCGATTGCGCCCGACACCTGCACGGCAAGAGAGATGCCGCTATAGCGTACCGCAGGCGAAAACTGGCTTGAGAACAGCGACCCTTCGGGCCCGTACAAGCAGGAGTAGACCAGTCCAGTGGCAAGGATCATCGCCATGTTGATCCAGAATGCCTCTTTGGTGGCCAACAGACCGAAAAATGCAGGAGCAGCGATCAGAATTGCTGCAGCTCCTGCCATGAACATTCGCTTGTGACCTATTCTGTCTCCCATCATCCCGGCGAGGGGCATGACGAAGAACGCTACGGCTGCACCCCAGATCGTCGCGTCAAGGATGACCTTGCGAGGGATGGCGAGGGCGGTCGTTGCATAGGCGAGAGCAAAACTCGTCACCGTGTAGAACCAGGTAACTTCGGCAAGCCGGCCACCGACCACCGTTAGCACTTCCCGCGGATAGTTGCGGCAAACTTCGAAGAAGGGAACGTCTACTTCTCTTCCTTGGTTTCCATCCGTTCGAAATCGGGAGATTCGGCGATCTTCATGCGGATGAACCAGCCGACGCCGAGCAGGACGACGCTGGCGAGGAACGGTATGCGCCAGCCCCAGGCCAGCATGTCTCCTTCCGGCAATTTGGCCACAAGGCCCATCGCCAGTGAAGACAGGATCAGTCCGGGCGCAACGCCTGCCTGTGGCAGGCTGCCGAACAACCCTTTCTTCCCCTCAGGAGCATGCTCGACCGCCATCAGCACAGCCCCGCCCCATTCGCCGCCAACTGCAACTCCCTGGAGAAAGCGCATTATAACGAGCAGCAATGCTGCCCAATAGCCGATCGTCTCATAGGACGGGATCAGGCCGATGAGAATTGTCGGCACGCCCATCAACATCAAGGTAATGAGCAGCATCGACTTGCGTCCGACGCGGTCGCCGAAATGTCCGAAGATGATGCCTCCCAACGGCCGAGCGAAGAATCCGACCGAATAGGTGGCAAAGGCTGCCAGCGTGCCCATGAACGGATCGAAGTCTGGAAAGAATATTTTGTTGAAGATCAGTGCGGCGGCCGTGCCGTACAAGAAGAAATCGTACCATTCGATCGTCGTGCCAATCATGCTGGCAATGCCGGCGGTCACATATTGTTTTTTTGGCCGGGGTAGCAAGGCAGCCTCTCCTGACGGACTACGTGATCCCATCTCAGTTCCTCCCTGTTTCAATTGGATTTGTGCGCCCCTGCTCGAGCAGGGGCGGCGCATGCACAATATCGGCGACTGGCTCTTGCCAGTTAATTGTGGACTATCGGGCGATCGGCGTGGGAACCGCGCTGTGCGTCTGCCGGCACCAATAGTCGAAGGTGGCGTTCACGATCGATGGCTTTAGCAGATAGTCATGCGCCTCCCGCGCGAGCGCGTCGTCCACCGGCGTGAGCGGCCCGAAGGCCTGCGCCCTGATCTGCATGCGCGCCGCCCGTTCGAGATAGACCGAAAGATAGGTGGCCTCCTCGACCGACTTGCCTGCAGTAAGGTAGCCGTGATGGGCGAGGATGATCGCCCGCTTGCCTCCAAGAGCCTCCGAGATCAGGACGCCTTCCTGGTCGGCGATCGGCACACCCGGCCATTCGCCGAGGAAGGCACAATCATCATGGAGTGGCGTCATGTCCATCTGGGAAATGACGAGAGGCTGCCTCGCCGCCGCCAAGGCCGACGCCCATGGAGAATGGGTATGGATCAGCGCGTTCACGTCCGGGCGGGCGTCGTAGACCCAGAGGTGGAAGCGCGTGGCGGGATTGGCCATGCCGTCGCCCGTCAGCGTGTTGAGATCGCGATCGACTTCGATGAAGTCGTCTGGCGTCGCCTCGTCAAAGCCGAGTCCGAAGCGCAATGTCCAATAGGCGTTTGGCCGTTCGGAGCGGAAGCTGATCTGACCGGCCAGTCCCGCCTCCTGCCCCGTCATCGCCAAGATCCTGCAGGCATATGCAAGGGTCTCCTTGTCGGTCCGCTTTCCCTTCTTCAGGTGTTGAGACATCTCACGCGTCGCGCGGTCGTCAAAATATTCCTTGGACCTCAGTGCCTGGGTCATCTAATTCTTCCCTAACTGTTCAGCGCTTATTTTTTGCCGAAGGCAATATGGATGCCGAGATGCCGTGATGGCCATGCAGCAGGGCTCATAGCAGAAATGAGGTGGAGTCCGGCAAAGGTCGGCTCATCCGGCATTGGCCCGGGCGGTCTGAATGAGATCGTATACTAGCGGTGGAGGAGCTTTGTTGTTGCTCACGATGGCAACGACAAGCCGGCTCATCCGAGGTCGGATAATGCGGCTCTTCTTGAGGCGATAGTCGGCAATCAGTCGGTCCGGAATTCGTTCGGGCAAGACGCAGATGCCGACGCGCGACGAGATGAGCCGCAGCATGGCATCGACGGTCTCCGCCTCGGCGACGATTTCGGGCCCAAGACCGCTGGTCTGGAGCATTTTTCCAAGCGCGTAATGGGCAGGGAACGCGACGAACCGAAATCGTTTCTTGGTCAGGTCGAGTTCATCCGGGAGAGCTTCATCCGCCGACGCGATGATGCACATCTCGTCTTCGAAGAGCGGAGTCGACGCAACGGTATCGGTATCGACCGCCGAGTCGTAAAGGAAGCCGAGGTCCGCCTTGCCGCCCTCGACGAGCGCGACAACTTCCGACGAACTTCGTCCCAGCAGCGACAGGTTCACACGTGGGTGCTTGCTGACGAATTCGGCGACGATGTCGGCCATGAAGTAATAGCTCAAGGTGTGGATGACGGCGAGGCGGACTTGCCCTTCGCTGATGCCTTCGCGGTCCCGAACCGCCTGCAAGGCGGCATCGATGCTGGTGTAGGCGGGTATTGCCGCTTCAAGCAGCTTCTCTCCCGCCTGAGTGAGTTCGACGCCGCGTCCCGTTCGCAAAAACAGGGATTTGCCCAAATAGGCCTCGAGTGCAGCGAGGGAACGGCTGAGGCCAGATTGGGTGAGATCAAGCGCGTCGGCCGCCCTCGACAATGATTTCAGTTCGGCGATCTTGAGGAAATGCCGCAGAAGCCGGTCAGGATTGTCCATTCGTGCCGATAGCTCCGAGTTCAGATGCTGGTGCATCGCGGCCAATAGACTAGATTATTGGGAGCTACACGAGCTAACAATCATACCGAAATCATAGTCCGCTCTTCTATCGTGTCAATCGGCGTTTAAACGGGACCCCTTATCGGCGTCCAAAAAGTACCCCTCCTTTAGGTTGCAAGGTATAGCGTGCGTATTTCACTGAACACGGACAGTGATTTCATTAAATCGCGTGTTGCGATTTCACTAAAGTGCGGACAGTTTTTGGCGTCTCGTTTTCAGGCCTGTCCTTTGATCATTGTCAGTTGTTTTCGTGATTGAAGCCTGGCGCGGCGTCAATGCCGGATTTTGCCTTTCGCATGCTATCCCCCTCTAAATTGATGCGATGAGCATTGTGGACGACGCGGTCCAATATCGCATCGGCGACCGTCGCATCCCCAATCAGGTCGTGCCAGGTATTCACAGGAACTTGAGCGGTGATGAGTGTCGACCTTCGTTGGTATCGCTCTTCGATGATTTCAAAGAGATGGAAACGCTGCTGATCGTTGAGCGTGTGGGTGGCGAAGTGGTCAAGTATCAGCAACTGGACCTTCATCAGACGGTTCATGAGCCTTGGATAGCGACCGTCCAGCTTGGCCATGGCGAGGTCTTCGAAGAGACGGGGCGCACGAACATAGAGAACCGTGTGGTCGTGTCGGGCAGCCTGACGTCCCAGCGCACAGGCCAGCCACGACTTGCCAGTGCCAGTCTTCCCTGTAACGATCAAATTCTCATGGTTCTTAAGCCATTGTCCCTGCGCCAGCGCCATTGTCGCCCGTCGGTCGAGATTACGGGCCGCATGGAAGTCGATATCTTCAACACTGGCTTCCGGAAAGCGCAGCTTTGCCGCCACCAGACGCGCCGTCAGCCGTTTATCGGCGCGCACGGCGATCTCCCGGTCGAGCATGAGGCCCAGCCACTCTTCCTTCTCCATCGCCCGGGCTTCGGGTTGCTCCGCCAATTCTCGCCAGGCGGCTGCCATGCCTGACAAACCGAGCGTGTACATGTGGTCAAGCGTTGGATTGGTCAACATTGTCATTCCTTCTTTCTGTGGGTTGGCGATGCTGACAGACTTCGTTTCGTGCTGTCAGCTCGATCGATGAAGCCTGAGGCCCCTGGGGCGAGAAGCTTTCCACATTGCGTAGCGCCTCAGGGGCTTCAGGCAGGACGCCAGCGTTATTGCCAGCGATTTCAATGGTAATAGCCGCGACCGCGAATGTTGGAATGAGTGGGCAGCGGCTTGCCGGTTTCCATGACCGTGCCCGCCCGGTCGAGCCCGGACTGAAGAATGGAACGAACCGACGTATACGTCAGCGCATTGATGACAAGCGCCCGCTCGCAGGCGGCATCAAGGCGGTCGTGTTCATAGCGTCGGGCAAGGGAGAGGATGCCAAGCGCTGCGCGATATCCCTGTTCCGGATGTGGTTTGTCGCGGATGACCCGTTCGACAAAAATTCCTGTATTGGTGCTGATGCCGTTGGCCTGCCGGATCAGGCTTGCCGCGCTCATTCCGGCATGCCGCTGATGGGATTTGGGCATATGTTCTTTCACCGTGACGTGTCCGTTGCGCTCGGAACGGCGGCGATGGGACGCGACGCGCTTATGGTTGAAGAATATTTCGACCATCCGATGCGTCAGGCGCACGGTGATCATTTTGCCGATCAACTGATGCGGCACGGAATAGAAGGTCTTTGCCACCTCGACGTGGTAGTCGGGATGGACCTTGGCTGATTTCCACTCCGCATATTCGAAGTCTGTCGCCGGTAGCGGCTTTAGAGCCTCGCGCTCTATCTCTTCGAACAACTGACGGCGGGTTTTGTCGTAATGACGCATGACGCGACCATTGAGGTCTTCAAGAAGACCGGCAATGGCGATATTCAGATCCTCCAGCGAGAAGAAGGTCTGGTTGCGAAGCCGTGCCAGAATCCAGCGTTCTGCGATTAAAACCGCGCCCTCAATTTTGGCCTTGTCCCGGGGCTTTTTTACCCGCGTTGGCAAGATTGTCGTGCCGTAATGTTCACTAAAGGCTTCAAATGTCGCGGTGATCGTCGGCTCAAACCACAGGGCAACCGCGACACCTGACTTGAGATTGTCGCAGACAATGGCCTTCGTAACACCACCAAAATAGTTCAGCGCCCGTTTTTGCCCTTCGATCCAGTCCGGCAACTTCTGGCTCAGGCTGGCATAGGAGAAGGTCAGATTGGATGCCGGAAGAACGGCGACAAAAATCTGCACCTGACGGACCTCTCCGGTCTGTGGATTAACGATCGGTACCGTCTGGCCCGCATAGTCGGTCTGCATCGTCGCTCCGGCCTCATGCCGGTTGCGATAGGTTGCAGATGTCTTGCGTTCAAAAGCTGCAAACCGGGTCGCAAACCACGTAAAGCCGTAACCGTTCGGATGAACTGCGCGATATTCCTGCCATAACAGCGTCAGCGTCACACCCTTGCGCTTCAATTCTCGCGCAACGTAGGCAAAATCTGGAGCCTGCGTGTCCCGAGGTGGCCGACCCGTTCGTTTGAACACCACTTTCTCGAGATGCGCGTCATCGTCATAGGCCACAGGCAAAGGCCAGCTGCAGAGACCCGCTTCACGGGCCCTGTACAAATAGGTGGAAACAGTGGTCTTCCCCATTCGAAGACGTTCTGAAACCTCTCGAACAGATAAGCCCTGTTCAAAGGTCAATCGCAAAATAGATCGAATATCCCTCATCGTAATGCGTCTCGCTTGCTTCCGCTTCGGCATGGCCTCTCCTGACTAAAATCAAGAAGAAATCACGCTCAAACGGCGCCCGCAAAACTTGCGCCAAAACTGTCCGCACATTTGTGAAAACGCTGTCCGCGACTTAGTGAAATCCGCGATCGCTCTTTACTGAAAAACCTGTCCCGTAATTAGTGAAACACGCAGCATGGGCATGGATGCAGAGGCCATCGGCGCGGAAGCGGAGAAGCCGGAGACGGAGGCGCAGTACCGACGCTTCACTGATGCAGCGGTCGCAGCCGGGCCGGTGTGTTCGGCTCCCCATCCTATATCTTTGATGGTGAGTTGTTCTGGGGCCAGGACAGGCTCGACATGCTGGGGGAAAGGATCGTGCGCGTGCCGACCGGGGCTCACGCGTTGCGTAGCGGCGACGGGTCATGATCGCGTTGTCGTCAGGCGCAGCACCAACGTAGCGCTTCAACTCCTTGGAGCGCGACGAAACACCCCGTGGTTGCTGAAGGCGATCATGGATCCACATTCCGATTGAGATCATCCCCATCGCACGAAGCCTAGGATGGCGCCAAATTATCCTTTGAGCATGAAACATACAGCCATGAAAACCAACTGGTCCGGGCGACTTGCCCATATTCATATCGCCACTTCCGCATCTTACGAAATGGAAGAGCTCGCCGAGGCGAAGCTCGTGGCAGGCCGCGGGATCGAAGGTGACCGCTACTTCTTCGGAACCGGAACTTACTCGCCCAAGCCGGGTGTGCGCGACGTCACACTGATCGAGATGGAAGTACTGGAGACCCTTGAGCAGGGTGAGCCGAAAATGCCGGGTATCAAGGTCCGCCTCGCTCCGGAGGATCATCGCCGCAATCTGACCACGGTGGGCGTGCCGCTGAACCATCTGGTGGGACGACGCTTCAGGGTTGGCGAAACCGTACTTTACGGTGCGCGTCTCAACTTCCCCTGCAAGTACATTGAAGAACTACTTGGAATCCCCCGGCTCTACGAACCGCTCCGGCCTAAACTGTGCCATCGAGGTCGGAGGAACGATCCGGCCTGGCGATCCAATCGAGCCGCTGGGGAGCTAAGCGATGGGAAGCCCCAGGCTCATCATGAAGATGAAGGTTGTGCAGATCCGGGACGAGCCCGGTGACGTGCGCGTTTTCATATTGCGTCATCCGCGCCGTACGGTGTTGCCTGAATTTTCGGCTGGCTCCCATGTCGACGTCCATCTGCCCGACGGCCGTGTACGCCAGTATTCACTCTTCGGAGACCCCCGCGACCGCTCCCAATATTCGATTGCCGTGAAGCGCGAGGCCGGCGGTCGTGGCGGATCAGGCTGCTTGCACGACAATGTCGCTGCTGGTCATGAACTACCCGTCTCTGCCCCCCGCAACCATTTTGGCCTGTCGGCAGAGGCAGGTTCGCATATTTTGATGGCAGGCGGCATCGGGATCACGCCGATGCTGGCGATGGCGCGGACGCTCGACGCCGCCGGGGGAGATTTCGCACTCCACTACTTCGCACGCAGCCGCTCGTTGGCCCCGTTGCTGGCGGAGATCGCCCAGAACCTTCCTGCGCAGCGCGTCATTTGCACTTCGACGACGAGCCTGCAACGCACGCTGATATCGCCTCTGAGCTTTCTAAGCAGCCTGGCGATGCCCATCTCTATTACTGCGGACCGCCCGGGTTCATGAACGCGGTCCGCGCCGGCGCAGTCGGGTGGCCGGACGAGCGCA
This sequence comes from Ochrobactrum vermis, assembly GCF_002975205.1. Taxonomy (NCBI): domain Bacteria; kingdom Pseudomonadati; phylum Pseudomonadota; class Alphaproteobacteria; order Hyphomicrobiales; family Brucellaceae; genus Ochrobactrum; species Ochrobactrum vermis. The sequence continues at coordinate 28,295 of NZ_PCOC01000003.1, forward strand.
TGCACTTCGAGGCTTTTCAATCGGCCTACGACGAGAATTTCGTGCCGGAGCGCTTTTCTGTCAAGCTGCGCTCGACGCGCCAAGTGCTTGACGTCCCCGCCGATGCCACGGCGCTCTCAGTGCTGCGTACCGCAGGTGTGGCACTTTTCTCCTCGTGCGAGAACGGCGTCTGCGGAACCTGCGAGTGCGGGTATGTTGAGGGTGAACCCATCCATCTCGATGCGGTGCTAAGTCCGAGCGCGCGTGCCAGCCGCTTTATACCCTGCGTTTCGCGAGCGAAGGGCATCCTCACTCTGGATCTCTGACCTTAATGACGCAACACGTTTCATCCGGATCTCGCGATGTCGCGTCGATCACGTTCGGGGCAAATGTTTGTTCGCCAGTGACGAGCACTTCAATTACAAACCATGGAAGCCTGCAGCGATGGAGTGAACGCGCCACTTGGCTGCTACACGACCGGTAACAACTGGATGGCGCTTATGGCATCGCGATTACTGAGGATGCCGAGCTGACTTTCGGTCGCGAGTTGTACGTAGTTGGTCTGTGACAGAAGGCGGCTTTCTTCCCTCGGCTCCGGCACCGCTGAACTTGCGCGGTCCACGACGATCTTGTCGAGTACAGCTACGTCTGTTGGCTGAGCCTGTCTGTAAACAGTGGTGTGCGCAACAAGCAAAACCCGAACCGACAGTGAGTAAGCCATCATTCAAGTCAGCACGCCGGATTTTTTCGTTTAAGGATGAACTGCCTCATGGGCATCGCCGGCTCAAAGTGGGCAGGCCGATGTTGACACGTACAGTCCATCGAGCGCATCGGGACGGTCTAACGCCAGCACAGCCGGGAGGGGCCGGTTTGCTGCCGAGCGAGCGCAAAGGTCACGAAGCAAGTGCCCACAGTCGATCGCCTCCTTTCCTCCGGAAACAACTGACAAACACCAAGGATTGGGCGCCGCACAATCGCCCAGAGTGTTGTGAGGTGAACCACGGCTTTTATCGTATACGTGGCAGCCGCTGCCATTGGTGGAAAGGGACTGGCGAAGCGAGCTGCCATTCCAATGTAGTGGCGCCTTCACCCCACGGATTTGCAGCTGCGGCACGCTTTTTCCAGAACGCTTCGGCGATATTGTAGAAGAATAGTAGAAGAGCCAGCGCGGATATGTAGGATCCATAGGACGAGACGGCATTCCAACCCTCATAGGCATCGGGATAGTCCACATAGCGCCGCGGCATGCCGGCGAGCCCAAGGAAATGTTGTGGGAAAAAAATCAGGTTGACGCCGACGAACATGAGCCAAAAATGCAGCTTGCCCAGCGCTTCACTGTACATGTAGCCGTTCATCTTCGGGAACCAGTAGTAGAAACTGGCAAAGATCGCGAAGGCAGCCCCGAGCGACAGGACATAATGGAAATGCGCAATGACGTAGTAGGTGTCGTGGAGGGGCCGGTCCAATCCGGGATTGGCGAGTTGGATGCCGGTCACGCCGCCGATGGTGAACAGCGGTATGAAACCGGTGGCCCACAACATCGGTGTCTTGAACGTGATCGAGCCACCCCACATGGTCGCGATCCAGGAGAATATCTTGATGCCCGTGGGTACGGCGATAACCATCGAAGCGAAAGCAAAAAAGCGCAGCGTGTCGAGTGACAGCCCGACCGTGAACATATGGTGCGCCCAGACCAGAAAGCCGATCACACCGATAGCAACCATGGCGTATGCCATGCCCAGGTAACCGAAAATTGGCCTCTTGGAGAAGGTCGAAATCACGTGACTTATGATGCCGAAGCCCGGCAAAACCATGATGTAGACCTCCGGATGGCCAACAAACCAGAACAGATGCTGGTAGAGAATAGGATCTCCGCCACCCGCTGGGTTAAAGAAGGCAGTGCCAAAGTTTCGGTCCGAGAGCAGCATTGTAATGGCACCAGCTAGCACAGGCAGAGACATCAGCAGCATGAATGCCGTTACCAGCATAGCCCAGGCAAAGAGCGGCATTTTGTGAAGGGTCATGCCGGGTGCCCGCATGTTGAAGATGGTCGTGATGAAATTGATCGCTCCGAGGATTGACGAAGCCCCTGACAGGTGGATGGCCAGGATCACGAGATCGACGGCTGGTCCAGGCTGGCCGTCGGTCGCAAGGGGTGGATAGAGCGTCCAGCCTCCGCCATGGCCCAAAGCACCAGCTGGTCCTGGGACAAACATCGAAATCAGAAACAGCACAAGCGATGCCGCCAACAGCCAAAAGGAAACGTTGTTGAGGCGGGGGAACGCCATATCTGGCGCACCGATCATAATCGGCACCATCCAATTTCCGAATCCGCCGATGAGCGCCGGCATAAGCACGAAGAAAATCATGACCAGGCCGTGGGCGCTGACTACCACGTTGTAGACCGCCGGGTCCGCAAAGATCTGCATACCAGGCTCATGCAACTCCAGGCGCATCAGGACGGACAATCCCGTCCCCAAAATCGCTGACAGGAGCGAGAGCATGAGGTAGAGAGTGCCGATGTCTTTGTGGTTGGTCGAGTAGAACCAGCGCGCGAAGAATGGTGGCGAGTCTGAGCCATTGGATAGGTCGTCAACCATGGATTTTTCCTTCGGTTACTTCGACCCAGAAGGCTCTAACAAGGGTTATCGGACTGCGAGTGCCGGTTCATGAAAAGCCGGTATGCCGGAACGCCGAAGCACGAACGTCCCAATCGGCAAAACAGTTGCGGACCTTACCTTTGACCCTCAATACCGAGGCGTCCAGAAGCGCCAAATGGGCGATCGGAGCCTGTGGCTCCGTTGGAGTTGCTCCGATATTCTTCGCGTTGATGCCGGCCTCAGTATCGCGCCTAACTGGCACCGGTTCCGCGGATCGGAACGATGAGGTAATTCAAGAGCGCGGATGCACTAGCGTCCGGCGCGCGGGTATAGCGGCAACTAGCCTTGATCGGCGATCCGCTTGGCTCTGACGTGCATATGCCCGAGGGCCAAGCACGCAGTTTCTGGAACGTAGGACTTGGATGTTGCGCGCCTTCAAGAGCCCGACCTCCGGCGACGATAGCTCCATCGGCTTGGCATCGGTCATCGAAGCGCTCGCGACCGGCCTCCATCGACAATGCATCATCAGCATCGAAACCGGTTGGGCTCGGTTTCATCTCCGCTAACTCCCGCCAGTCCGGACAAGGCGTCCGCAAATCTACTCCTTTGAGAGGCACGAGCGTGCCTTGTGATTTCGCACGCACCAAGCCAGGAGGCGAAGGGCGTACTGCCAAGCATTGCCTGACCCTTTAACAACTCACCGCGGCAGCGTAAGTCTGCGACCGCCGTTCCAAGCTCGAGGATGCACTTGACGGGTTCGCTCCATCATGACCCTGATGGGACAGGACATCCCACCTCGTTGCAGGTCGCCCCGTCTTCGGACGGCCGTTCCACGCCTCCTGCCGTCTCCCGGAGCAACATGCCGATGATGCTGCCCAATCTGAGATCATCAACATGGCCAAATTGCTGGAACCGACGAGCGCCACTGCGGTCGATCACGACTAGGGTCGGCGTGCCCTGCATCTCGTAGGCGGTCATCGTTGCGGGCAGCCGTCCGTTCTGCCGGTCGATACCAACGGGGAAACTGAGCCGATATTCATGCACAAAGGCAGCAAGCGCATCGCGCGTGCCTTGGACTTCATGATGTTCGAAGACCGTATGGAGACCGATGACAGCAACTTGGTCCGCTGGAAAAGTCTGAGCGATGCGCTGCGCTTGGGGAAGGCCCTGTGACACGCAGCCCGGGCAGAGCATCTGAAAGGCTTCGATGACAAGAACTCGGCCTCGGAAATCGGATACGTCGAGCGGCTCGGAAGTGTTGAGCCAACCGCTGGTGAGCAGCGGCGGTGCAATGCGAGAGTTCATGACCATCGCCTCCTGGCTACAAAAAAGGAAATGGAACCGGGCCCTCATCGGAGGGCCCGGTCCTGGATGATTTAAGCCACGCGCTTCAACTGGACGGCCGGAAAATCGACCGGGACGTTCAGCGCGACATTCACGTAGTTCGTGAAGAGATTGAGCGCGATGTGCGCGATGATTTCAACCACGCCTTCATCATCGAAGCCCGCCGCCTTGAGAGCGGCCACGTCTACATCGGTGACAGCCGCGCGGTCGCGAACGACGCTCAAGGCAAAGGTCAGTGCTGCCTGCGTACGGGGATCGGCAGACTCGCCGATCTGTGCTGCCGCCATCTCGTCGGACGAGGCGCCTGCTTTGCGACCCAACGCCGTGTGTGCCGCCAGGCAGTATTCGCAGTTATTGGCGTTGGCGACCGCCACGGCGATCTCCTCGCCGAGCCGCGCGCCAAGCTTGCCGCCGGCCAGAGCGCCAAACGAGCCCCACATGCTGGCGAGTGCTGCCGGCGAGTTCGCAACCGCCTTGAACATGTTCGGGACCACGCCGAAGGCGCCGTTGATTTTGTCCAGTGTCGGCTTGACCGTGGCGGCGGACGAGGCTGGATCGATGAGGTTTACTTGTGCCATAGTAGATTTCCTTCTCTAGAGCTTGGAGGGGGATTATCGGGCGGTCCGGCGATGGCAGTCGTCGGACCGCTTTTGTTTCCGGTATTATTTGCCGGGAACGACCTTGCCTGGCAGCGACAAGTCACCTGAGGCTATCTTGAAGACGTCGCTGACGCAGAGCAGCGGGGCATGGAGATTTCCGTTGACCTTGAGGCCAGAGGTCACGCCATCAAAAGACGCACCCTGAATCCCGGAAATGAGGGCCACCGGTATTTCGACGTCGACCGTGTCGCCCTTGAAGTTCGTCGGATATTCGGGGCTATCGATCAACAGCGGCACGTTCGGCCAGGTCGGGGGAACCTTGGGCTTAGAGCCCTCGGGAATATCGACAACCTTCAGGCCGCCGCGGCAGGCAGCATCCTTTGTCAAAACGACCCAGTGCGGATGCCAGATGTGTCTATTGCTGCCGCCATAGGCGGCATCGTCGAAATCCGGATGGAAGGTGACGGCGAGCGCCACAATCCCCTGCGCTGCGTCGAAGCCGATCTCACTGCTGTCAAGCGTCGTCGGCCACACATAGGCGTAGACGCTGGAGCCCTCGAACTTACCGGTGGCGTCGGGCTTGTCCTTTCCGGCTTCACCGCGCACGCGCGTCGTGAATACGGCGGTGTCGCCTTTGGTGATGATCGTTGTCTCGATGATGTCGAACGAGGCCATGACGGATTCGTCCGGGTCAGCCTGGATGCTGTGCGCGTAAGCGCCTGCGGAGGCGCAGTAAAGGGCCGCCGCAAGGCAGGCACCCCAGGTGTTCGTTGCTCTCATGATATATGATCCTTCTCGATTTGACGGTTAGGCTTGGAGAGACGGCGAGCCCTGGCGAAGGACGTCCAGGTGGCAGCCTGAACGTCGGGAGCAGCCGCTTCGTGCTCGCCGCAATCCAGCCGGAGCTCTCGGCCACCGATCGCGGCATTCACAAAGGCACAGTGGTGAGGTTTTGCCGCGCCAGGATGGGCCTGCGGGCGAAAATATCGGCACGAGACGCACATGCGCTGCAACGGAATCGCGCCCGCGCTCTGCAATTGGCGAATGAGCGCGATCTGGGCGAGCAGCAATTCGCCCTGCATCGTCGGAGTCAGTCCCGCCAAAGCCTCGGCGACTTTTGACTCGGATCTGGCCAGATCAGCGCCCAACCGCAAGCCACCCGGCGTGGCCGTTATGATCGCGGCGCGGGCGTCGGTGAGATCGTCTTCGCGCTTGACCAGGCCTTTGCGCGTCAAGGCGCTCAAGGTGTCAGCGATGCTTGCGGGCGTGACGGATAGATGCGCGGCAATCTCTTTCGGCCGCAAACCTGACGGCCGGTTCACAAGCAGACCAAGAACCTGCGCCTGCGCAGCATTGAGCCCCGAAGCACTCGCAGCTGACCAGAGGTCCGAACGCGATACGAGTGCGATGCGATCGAACCCGTCGCGCAGGCGTTCTAACAATGGCTCTGGATGATCAGCGTGTTCCATCAGCGAATTATTTAGGAGTCCTAACAATAAGTCAAGCACAATCGAGGCCTTGTGGCTCAGGCCCTCGACGCGGTGTTTGCGCGAAGAAGCGATCCGCAGCAAATCGTCCCCTATCGGAGCAAATGCCGGCGGCTGGCAGGACATCGGTCGTCGGATTTGGTAGGGCAAATGTGGAACCGTAGGCCGATTCACTCACCATGATCGTGTGGTGGAGCCTACCGGCCCATCTCGGTTACCACATCCGGCGCTTCAACGGCCTGACCCGGCTCACGATATTCGTAGGGAGCCGAGTTCTTGGCCCTCTAGGACGAAGGTATTGGCGGCCGCTACAGTGATCGGTCCTGCGGTGCACCGCCTTGCGTCTCTCCGTCCCAGACAATGCCCCCCTCACACCTGAAGATATCGCCCGGTTCGGCGAGGATCCGCTTGCCGCATTCCGCGCCAACCTCGCCAGGGTCGAGGAGCGTATCGTGCAGGCCTGCCAGCGCGCCGGCCGCCAACGCGCATCCGTGCGCCTTCTTCCTATAACGAAGACGGTGCCCGCCAATGTGCTGCGCTACGCGTTCGCGGCTGGCATTCGCTCCTTCAGCGAGAACAAGATCCAGGAGGCGATCCGCAAGCGCGATTTCCTCGACGACCTCGCCATCGAATGGAGCATCGTTGGCCACCTCCAGAGCAATAAGGTCAAGTATCTCACCCGCTTCGCCCGCGAGTTTCACGCGTTGGACAGTCTTAGGCTCGCCGAGCTCATCAACGCTCGCCTTGAAAGCGAAGATCGGTTCCTGGACGTCTATGTTCAGGTCAATACCTCCGGTGAGAAGAGCAAATTCGGCCTTGCCCCCGATGACGTGCTTCCATTCGTCCAAATGCTCGGCAATTATCCACGACTTCGCCCTCGCGGATTGATGACGCTGGCGCTGTTCAGTTCGGACATGATCAAGGTCCGTCCATGCTTCCGTCTGCTGCGTGATCTCCGAGACGCGGCGGTGAAAATCAACGACGCGGCTTCTGAGCTTTCCATGGGCATGTCAGGGACTTCGAAGAAGCGATAGAGGAAGGTGCCAACGTTGTCCGCGTCGGGCAGGAGATTTTTGGCAAGCGCCCGACGCCAGAATCCTACGGTTTATCCGATGCCGCGGGAGATGGCTGATGCGTGTCATCTCCATCCAAAGCCAAGTCGTGTACGGCCATGTGGGCAACAGCGCCGCCGTCTTGCCGATGCAGGCCAAGGGGATCGAAGTTGCGGCTGTGCCCACGGCTCTGCTTTCCAACCATCCCCATTACCCGACGATGTATGGGCAGGTGCTGACCGCCGAACTCGTCGCAGGCCTGCTCCGCGGCATACAGGAGCGCGGCCTACTCGAACAGACCACTGCCATCGTCACCGGCTATCTCGGCTCGGTCGAGAACGGCGAGGTGGTCGCCGAGTTTGTCTCTCGCGCCCGGGCGAAGAACCCAGATCTGATCTATGTCTGCGATCCCGTCATGGGCGATGACGATCTCGGGCTGTTCGTCGATGAAGGCCTCATTGGCCTCTTTCGCGATCGTCTGGTTTCCATTGCCTCAGTAATCACTCCCAATCAATATGAGGTTGAGCTACTCGCGCGAACGAAGGCGCGCTCGGCCGAGGGGATTGCTCAAGCCATGCACACTCTGTCCCAGTTCGGTACTGAAGCCGCTGTGGTGACCGGATGCGTTCTCGATGACACGCCGACCGGATCGGTAGAGACTGTCGCTTGGACTCCAGAGAACCTGACACGCACCGTCGCGCCCCGCCTGCCTATCCGGCCCTGCGGCACGGGCGATCTCTTCACCGCCTTGCTGCTTTCTCGCCTTTGTAATGGTGAAACTCTCTGGCGCGCCAGTGAACTCGCCACCTCAGAGATTCTTGCTGTCCTCGAGCGCACGCAGACAGCCGGATCTGCGGAAATGAGCCTCGTCGGTTTTCCGTTCGCCAGCACAAATATCCCGAAACGCGCAGGATGAGCTTCCCGAAGGGCGGCCGTGAAGTGGTGAGTTGACCTATCTTATCTGGACACTTCCGGCGCTCCCGTCACTCGGGCTGATCGCAACCGGACGCGCTGGCACGCTCTTCGCGTAGGTGATAGGCTTGGCAATTGCGCTGGCGGTCGCGCTCACTTGCGCTCCGATCCGTTTCGCTCCGCAAGATGCGGGCCTTGCCGTGCTCCGCGGAGTCTGGATTGGGTGGATCGTCGTGCCCTATATTTTGGGCGGCCTGCTCTTCTGGCAGATGGCCATCCGGCCTGGAAATGCATCTGTGCCTGTGGAGTCGCCAACGCGAGATGAGCGCGCCAGACGCACGCTGCTCTTCACCGCCTATTTTCTCCTCGGCCCTTTCGCCGAATCTGCAACCGGCCCCGGTATCGGTATCATCGGAACGCTCATGCTGGTCCGCCGGCTCGACATCGAACGGATCCATCTCCTGGCTTTTTCGCTTCTAAGCCAGACCATGATCCTGTGGGGCGGAATGGGAAGCGGCGCGATCGTCGCCGCGGCTTTCGCCCGGACCGACCCGACGAGCCTCGCCGTCCATAGAGAGGGGATCAGCGAGGCTTTCTGGCTTGGAGGGAGCCTGGGGCTTGTGATCGGCGCCACGGCGCTGGTCGGACCCGAAACCGCGATGCTGGCGGCCTATGGCCCGGTGATCGTCCTTCGTTATCTCGCCGATGAACGGCCGTTACGGAACCTAGCCAAAGCGCGTCCGATGATTCGGAAGATAAAGATGATCCAAAACTGGGAACCAATATCTAGCCCCGATCTCGTTGCCTGGATTGAGGAAGGGCGTCGAGAGATTTCACGACACTCTCCTCGGTGGCGACCGCATGGCTTTCAAGCAATTGCCGCAACGTGGCTGCGTCGCGCTGTTCAAGGGCGGCCAAAATCGCGGCATGTTCCTGATATTTTTTGTCCATCGCGCCGTGGTCGCTGCCCAGGTGATAGAGATAGATGACAATTTGAGCCTGCATCTGAACCTGGCCATACAGCCGATCCAGTGTGGCGTTGCGTGCACATCGGACAATCGTGGCATGGAAGCGCACGTTGCTCCTGACATAGCGGGCGGCCATCTGATACAGGTTGGATGATGGATCGGGGGACCATTGCAGTTGCGCCAGCAGCAACCGGAGGTCCTGAAGGTCCTTCTCCGTCACGAATCGCACGGCATCCTCGACTGCAAAGCCTTCGAGGTTCCGGCGTAGCGCAAATAGCTGCCGTGCCGTCGTGACATCGATTTCCCTGACTGTAGTGCCGCTCCGCCCCGCTACCGAAAGCAGCCCTTCCGCCTGCAGGCGGGCGATAGCCTCTTTCACCGGGGTTCTCCCCAGCGACAATCGCTCGGCCAGTTGGGCCACGGAGGTACGTTCCCCCAAGCGCAATTGATAGGAGAGGATCAGGTCGATGATTGCGTCATAGGCCTGATCGGCAAGCAAGATCTGGTCACGGGACAAGGCCCTTACCTCCTGATTGTGGTTCACCGCCGAGCTTTCGGCAGCGCCATTAACGATGAAGACGAAGGCCAAAAATAGCGAAACACGGCCCCGTGTCCCAATTTTTCAAAATGTCTTATTGACATGTCAGTTTAGAATGACAAACATGAATGCACCTCTGGACTACGTATTGTACCGTCACCCAGAGAGCAAGTGACACGGAGACCGCTGACATGATGGCTACGAAAAAGGCATTGGCGCGCTATACGGCAGCTTGCGTCCAAGCATCGCCTATTCTCTACAATATCGAGCAGACGCTGGAGAAAGTGGCCGATCTGACGGCGGATGCAGCCGCCAAAGGCGCCAAGCTTGTCCTCTTTCCCGAGGCATATATCTCCGCATACCCCAGAGGCTCGTCATTCGGCGCAGTGATCGGCATGCGAACGAAGGAGGGGCGCCAGGAATTCAAGCGCTACTGGGATTCCGCGATTGACGTGCCCGGACCGGCGGTCGAAACGCTGGCCACCATTGCTCAAGCCAACAAGGTCGACCTGGTCATCGGCGTCATCGAGCGCGACGGAGGCACCTTGTACTGCACGGTGCTGTTTTTCTCTCCCGAGGCCGGCTACCTCGGCAAGCACCGCAAGTTGATGCCAACGGGAAGCGAACGTCTGGTCTGGGGTTTCGGAGATGGTTCCACCCTTCCCGTCTTCGAAACCGACTGCGGCCGGGTCGGCTCCGTCATATGCTGGGAAAATTACATGCCCATGCTGCGCGCGGCGATGTATGGACAGCGCATCCAGGTGTATTGCGCTCCGACAGCAGACGCGCGGCCAACCTGGCTGCCAAGCATGCAGCATATCGCCCTGGAAGGGCGCTGCTTCGTCCTGTCGACAAATCAGTTCAATCGTCGGTCCGATTTCCCGGCCGGGTTCCCGATCGACCTCCCGGAAGATCCCGATACCATTATCTGCCGGGGAGGCGCTTGCATAATTGACCCCTTGGGGCAGGTGCTGGCCGGCCCTCTATGGGACAAGGAAGGCATCCTGACCGCTGAGATAGATCTGAACCTGATCAGCGAAGCGATGTACGACTTCGACCCGGTCGGCCATTACAGCCGGCCTGACGTGTTCCAGCTCAATGTGGACACCCAGCCCAAACCCGCCGTCAAATTCAATAATGAATGAGCGCGTCGGGTTATGATGCAACTTCACTACACCTCCGCATCGCCGTTCTCCAGAAAAGTGCGTGTGCTAGCGCAGGAAAAAGGCCTGACAGACCGCATTGAGCTGGTCGTCGCAAATGTCGGCACCCATGTTCCGTTGAACACGCCGGCACACGACGCCTTGGCCCAGATAACGGGACTGATGAAGATTCCCGTGCTGACGCTGCCCGGCGGAGATTCGATTTTCGATTCCAGGGTAATTTGCGAATATCTGGACGGCCTGACAGAGGGCCCGTCCATGTTCCCGAAGGAAGGGATGGCACGATGGCTGTGCCTGAGCGATCAGGCACTGGCCGATGGCATCATGGACGCCGCTTTATTGTGGCGCTTTGAAAACCGGCGCAGCACAGCCGAGCGGAGCCAGGAATGGTGTGAAAGCCAGTTGCGCCGCATCAATCAGGCACTGGATCAGCTGGAACGCTCGGACCTGACTTCAGATCATCTGAACATTGCGGGCATCACGGCCGGCTGCGCACTGGGGTATCTGGATTTCCGGCTTCAGGAGATTGGTTGGCGAAAGACACGACCAAAGCTCGACCGATGGTTCAGCACAATTTCGGAGCGGCCGTCATTTCGCATGACTGCGCCGAATTCAACCGGCCCTTCGTCGGTAAAGAGCGGCAATACAATCGACGCTTTCAGCAAATGTGCAGTCATTTTCTGGTCGAGCCGGTGGCCTGTACACCGGCGTCGGGCTGGGAGAAGGGTCAGGTCGAGAACCAGGTTAATCTGGTCCGGGAACGCTTCTTCACGCCACGGCTACGCTTCAAATCTTACGATGAGTTGAACGGCTGGCTACTGGATAAATGCATCAGCTACGCGCGCGCTCATAAGCATGTCGATCAGACGGAGCGCACGATCTGGGAGGTATTCGAAGAGGAGAAGGCTCATCTGGTCGGTTATCCCGGCAAGTTCGATGGCTTCCACGCAATACAGGCCTCGATCGGCAAGACCTGCCTCGTGCGTTTCGACAAGAACAAATATTCGGTGCTATCGACTGCCGTTGGCCGCCCGGCCGAGATACATGCTTATGCCGACCGCATCGTCATACGGCAAAATGGTGTCGAGATCGGCCAGCATGAACGCTGCTTCGGCCGTGGCGAGACGATTTATAATCCATGGCATTATGTTCCGGTCCTGACGCGCAAGCCGGGAGCACTGAGGAACGGTGCACCATTCCTTGATTGGGTCCTGCCAGCCTCCATGGAGCATGTTCGGCGAAAGCTCAAGGCCATGCATGATGGGGACCGGCAGATGGTGTCGATCCTGGAATGTGTCAGTATCGACGGCCTTCCTGCAGTCGAAGCGGCCTGCCAGGAGGCGCTTGATCAAGGCGTATTCTCCGCCGCTGTGATCATCAACATTCTGGCTCGCAAGCGAGACCCACAGCCCGCCGCCATTCTTTCCATCCCCGATGCGCTGCGCCTGACCCATGAGCCTGTGGCAGACTGCGCACGTTATGACAGCCTCAGGAGGGCAAGCTGATATGGAACGATCCCAAATCTTCGACATGATGAGCACGCTGAAGCTTACGGCATGCGCAGCGCCTATGACGAGATCATGGCCTCTGGCATCAAGCGCCAGCACGAACCACCGCGCATTGTCGGCGACCTGTTGCAGTCGGAGATCGCCGAGAAACAGGCGCGCTCGATTAAATACCAGATCACCGTCGCAAAGCTGCCGCTGGCCAAGGACATCGACGACTTCGACTTTACAAACACGCCGGTCAATGAAGGACTGGTGCGCCAGCTTGCGAGCGGAGCTTTCCTTGCCGAGCAGCACAATATCGTTTTCGTTGGAGGAACTGGCACTGGAAAATCCCATTTGTCCATCGCACTTGCCCGTGCCTTGATCCGCAACGGTGCGCGCGCGCGCTTCTACAACGTCGTCGATCTCGTCAATCGTCTTGAAACGGAAGCGCGTAATGGTAAGCAGGGGCGTCTTGCCGACTTTATCTCCAGGCTCGATTTCGTCATTATGGACGAGCTTGGCTATCTTCCGTTCGCCCAGGCCGGCGGACAGTTGCTGTTCCACCTCATCAGTAAGCTCTACCAGCGGACTTCAATCATCGTCACCACAAACCTGACGTTCGGCGAATGGCCGACAGTCTTCGGCGATGCAAAAATGACCGCCGCTCTGCTCGACCGGCTTACCCATCATTGCGAGATCGTTGAAACGGGAAATGAATCGTGGCGCTTCAAAAATCGCTCTCAAAGCTAAAGCCGAAGAACGCTAACGATCCGCGCGCGCAGACCCTGCACTAAATTTAAAGTTCCGGGCCCGCGCACGCTATACCTTGCAACCTAAAGGAGGGGTACTTTTTGGACGCCGATAAGGGGTCCCGTTTAAACGCCGATTGACAATCAATAGGGCGACATCGCGAATGACGCTGTCGCCTTCCAGGTGACCAAGCGCATTGTTGATCAGCTTGAAGTGGTCGATATCGATCATCATCAAGCTAAACGGCATTAGCGGTGTGTCTTTGACCGCATCTCAGATGACCCTTAGGGCAATAAGCAGCGACGCTATAAGCAGCACGGCAATGATGACGAGGCCGAAAGGCAGCATGGCGCGATAGGCTTCACGTTCACGCCCTGGCGTTCCTGCGAGGCTGCAGACGATCGAAATTCGTACCGGCGAGATCATGGTCAGCGACAGAGAGGCGATGTGCTGCAATGCGATGATAGCAGCCGCATTCAGTTCTGCCTCGGTCGCCAGGCTCACTTGTGAGGCCATGAACAAGCCGTTGGCGGCGTTCCCGCTATTGGACAGGGCGCCGAACACCGACGAGATGATTGGGGTCAGAACGACAGACCATCTGCCGAGAGCCTCGAACAGGCCGGACGCAAGCCCGCGCGCGATGCCCGAGCCCGATAGTAGTTCGGCCATCATCGAGAAGGTGATAATGGCGAGCACGGCAAGCCGGCCGGTCTTCCAGGCCGCCTTGATCTCCGCCGGAAAGGCGGCGGTGTGGCCGCGCAAAAGCGCAGTCAGGATCGCGGCGATTACGAGCCAGGTGCCCGCGTGAAAAAGCGGCGACCATTCCGGTGCACCCTCAAACGGCTCAAGACGGCCAAGCTGTTCGAGGGTGTTCGTAAGCGGTGGCACAAGACGCGTGATGACCAGCCAGCCGATCAGAACGGCAAAAGGAAGCATCCGGTTGAAGGCCCGCGCCAGTGTCGCGGGGTCCGGCTGCTCATCGATCAGAAAGCGTAGCACGATGATGGGGCCATAGGCGGCGAGCATCGCCACTTCCGGGCCGAGTATTGAAGTGGCGGCTATTACGAAGGCGAGACTGGCGCCAAGCCAAACAGCTTCGCTGCATCGTTCGCGCCAGCCGGCGTTGATCCCCGCACTGTCGGCCATACGCCAATAGATCGGCAACCAGAGGATGTTGAAGGCGACAAGGAAGAAGCTGGAGTTTACGGCGAGTGTTGTCGGGTCAGTGCGGGCGAAGGCTGCAGCGACGATTGCTCCGCTGCCCATGCCGCCCCACAGGATCATGGTCTGGCTGAGCAGGCTGAAGACGAGCAGATAGACAGGCGACATTTCGAGTCGCCGCACCAGCATCATCGTTCCAATGATGCCGACGCCGAAGCCGGTCGCGGATTCGGCAAAGGGGCCGATCAGAAAGCACGCGGTGAACAGCAGGCGTCGCCGCGCACGCGCGTCCGGCAGCGATGTCTCGACGGGCATGGCCGCGTCGCCGGGCCGGATCGCCATCTGCCAGAACAGCAGGCCGCCGAGGATATAGGGGACCACTATCCAGCCGATCCAAGCACCACGCACCATGGCGACGACGGCCTCGGAGATTCGAAATGCTTCCGGCGCTGTCACGAGAGAGACTACAAGCGCCATGGCGACACCAATCAGCGAAGCGGCGAGCGTACCGATCCGACCGCTTGCAAGCGCAGCGATGACCGCGAGCGCGGGCAAGCTCCATATAAGATAGACCAATTTAGTCCGTCTCCTGCGGCGTCTTCGCGTCAGGCGACCGGTTTGGGATGTCTTGCCGCCGCAAACGGAAAGCCGGTTATGCGCATTTCCCTGGAGGCGTCGGCATGGGTTCTTTCGAGCACGGCGCGGATTTCCTCCGTCGCGGCAATGCCGGCTTCGGCAAGCGCTATTCCCTCGCATAGCTTGGCGACCAGCAGCGCGGTGAAGAGATCCCCTGTTCCGGTGGGACGAATGGGCAGACGCTGGACGGGTATCCGCGTCAGACCCCCGTTGGACCATATGACGGTCTCGACGAAGCCCGGCTCGGTATCGTCGAGCACGCATCCCGTGACCGCGGCGCCGCGAACACCACGCTCCGAGAGAATTCGCACAGCCGCGCTCACGCCTTCGGCCGACCGCGCCTTGTGTCCAGCTAGCAATTCGAGCTCGTACTGATTGGGGGTGATGACAGACGCCATTGGAGTGAGATGTTGCCGGAACGTGTCGATCAGACCTTCCTTGACGTAGAGCCCGAGATCGTCGTCACCCATGACCGGGTCGCAGACATAGATCAGGTTGGGGTTACGCTCGACCGCCCGCGCGACGAATTCCGAGATCAGCTCGCCGTTCTCGACGGAACCCAGATAGCCCGTAACAAGCACGCGCGCCGTGTCGACGCATCCGCGCTCTTCCAGGCCCTGAAGCAGTTCAGCGACAAGATCCGCTTCGAGCACCTTGCCATGTGTGGTCGGGTAATGCGGATTGTTGGAGAGGAGAACTGTGGGTATGGCCGCGACCTCCCACCCCTTGACCTGCAGGGGGAAGACCGCCGCGCTGTTGCCGACATGGCCGTAGACCACCTGGCTCTGGATCGAGATGACGTGCGTCATGGGGTCACCTGCGCCTCGGGCCAGTCATAGCTGTCGGGCATCGGGCGCTTGCCGAAGATCGCCTGCCCGACCCTGACGACGGTCGCCCCTTCCTCGATGGCTCCCTCGAAATCGCCGGTCATGCCCATGGAAAGTCCGGTCAGGTCCGGATGGCGCTTGACAGCCTCGTCGCGCAGCGCCCGCAGCAGCGCGAAGCACGGCCTGACTTTGGTCATGTCGGAGCTGAACAGCGTGAGGGTCATCAGGCCGCGCGGCTTGAGGCGCGTGAACTGGTCGAGCGTATCGACAAAAGGCATGAGCGCGTCCGGATGGAGGCCGAACTTGCTCTCCTCGCTCGAGGTGTTGACCTGGACATATACGTCGAGGAAGCGGTCTTCGCGTTCCAGGCGTTTGTTGAGCTGGTCGGCAAGCCGTAGGCTGTCGAGGGCGTGGAACTCCCAGGCGAAGCGGGTCAGGTACTTCTCCTTGTTGGTTTGGAGATGACCGACAATACTCCAGTCGATGGCGAGATCGTGCAGCATATCGAGCTTGGTCGTCGCCTCCTGGATCTTGTTCTCGCCGAAGGAACGGATGCCGGCCGCATAGGCGTAGCGTAATACATGGGCGGGGACCGTCTTGGTGATCGGGAGCAGGCGCACGGAGGCGCGCTCGCGCCCGGCGCGTGCACAGGCATTGCTGATGCGCGTCTCCACCGACGCCAGATTGGTGCGGAAGGCGGTGAGCGGGTCAGGTCCGAAGCGTTGGAGGTCGGCTTCGGAAAGAGGCGTGTCAGAGTCGATCATCGTCGTGAACTTCTCTGCTGTCAGGAGCAACCATCGGGCGTGCAGACCCCGGATGGCGTAGTGTCGCCCCGGGTTACCGTGGATGGACGTTCGCCGATCAGCGCCATGAGCTCTGCGCCGAGGTGGAGATCGGGGACGTGGCCCAGGGTCTGACGTCGGAGGCGTCCGTCGCGGTCGATGAGCAGGGTCGTCGGGGTCCCCTCGAATCCGTAGGTGCGCATGGTGTGGGGCAGCGACAGGCCATCGGGCTCGTCGATCCCGACCGGAAAGCCGATGCGGTATTCATGGAGAAAGGCGCGAAGCGCATTCGGCCCCATCGCATCGTGGTGCTCGAAGACGCTATGGAGCCCGATGACGGCAATCTCGGATGGTGAGAACAGGCTGCCGACGCGTTGAGCCTGGGGTAGGCCCTGGGACACACAGCCCGGACACAGCATCTGGAAAGCGCAGACCATGACAACGCGGTCGCGCAATGCTGCAAGTGTCAGCGGCTCGGGCGTGTTGAGCCATTCGCTGGTGCGCCAATCCGGCGCAACTGGATGGAAACCCATCTCATGTTCTCCAAATCCAAGCGCGGATCGGCAAGGCCGTCAGCGACGTGACCACGTCAGCAAGATTGTTCGTCGGGCCCCGCTGCTTATCGAGCGTCCGAGTCTTGTCGACACCTCTACTCATATCGCCAGACTGGCTTGCTTAGACCAGCCAGTTGATGAGAACCTAGATAGGCCAGTTTCAGCGGTTGCGCCTTGTGCTGGCAGGCTTGGGCATCGCGGCTGGCTGGGCGCCCGGGAAATCTATGAGGCGCTCAAGCAACAAATCCTCGGCGGCGTTTTCGGGACAGAAGGCCCTCTGGCTTCATCGCGCGCCCTTGCCCAGGAGTTGGGGGTTTCGCGGTCGACGGTCTCTGTCGCCTACGACCAATTGTTGGCCGAGGGTTTCATCGAAGTTCGTCGGGGCGCCCGGCCGCGCGTCGCCGTCGTGGGGCCGGAGCGCGGTAAAAGGGCGGAGAGGCGGGCCGGTTCGTTTCACCTGTCGACCTATGGCGAAAGGGTGGGCGTGCTGGCGGTTCAACCCATTGCTGCGGCAGGCAAAGCGATCGTCGATTTCCGCTATGGCATCGTGGCGAGCGCCGGAAGCGTGTGGTTCCTTATTCACGCCTGGCGCGTCTATCGCAGTTCGGCCGGCGCCGATATCGAAGGCGATGGTCCTGGCGCACCTCACAACGCCCCGGCGAAGGGGCTGTTTCGGTATTCGATCCTTTGGCTCTTTGCCCTGTTCGGCGCTGTGCTCATTGAAGGGCTGCTTGCATGAGTCTGCCCCGGAGGCGGCTGATATGCTGCACGACGTTCACGACGAGGTCGGATCGTTCTTCGGTCTGCAACAGGATGATACTGACGCTGCCTAGGATACTTGAGCCCGGGCGTTTACAGGGGTTATAGGCGTGATGGCCGGGAGCGAAGAGAGGCCGATTTGATCGCAACCGCTTATGCTCGGCGCGAGCTTCCAGTTCCACCTGGTGACGCGTGACATACCTCCTATGGGCTTCACCGCTTTTTATTGTCGTCGCCATGCTGGCAAGCGGCCGCGTCACAGCTCTGGCGGCGGGAGTGATTGGCGCCGTGCTGGCGGTTATTATCGCCGTAACGGCCGCTCCCTCCAACCTAACGATCGAAACCGCCCTTAAGGCAGCGGCCAAGGGGCTTTGGCTGACTTGGCTCGTCGGAGCGGTGATAATCGGTGGCTTGTTCTTCCGAGGGGTCGTATCGCCGACGCATGGTGCCGCCTTCGCCGACAATCTGAAAGACGTAGATCAGGCACTACGTCGGCGGAGAGCCTTCTCTGCTGCTTTCTCATTGGACCATTTTTGCAGTGGCGGCGACCGGCGTTGGTGTTGGGCAGGTGACGACGATCACTATCCTCCTTACGCTGGGTCTTGTTCCGCTGCAGGTCGCTGTTCTCGGCCTCTTCAAGTCCATGTCCCATGGGGAGCGCTGGCTTATCGAGTTCGGCTGGATCGTGGCGATGCTGACGGGGCTTCTTCTCGCCAATCATCAGCTCGGCCCCAACCTGATCCTTGACCTATATTGCACAATTTCTTCCTCGAGAACGGCGCGCGGATGCACAAGCTGCGGGTCTACGAGACGGTGAGCGATCCGGTGTCCCGGGAGATCTGCGGATACCTCCTGGTGCGCGGCGGCGTGCATGCGCGTGCCTACGCACTGGCGCTCAAGCATCTGACGAGTGTCGAGATGGACAAGATGCTGCCGATCCCCAACATCCCGACCTACAAGATACCGGAAGCGCGCCGCTACATGGACGAGGGCGTTCATCGGCGGCTCTATCGCTTCGGGTCGAAGGACTATTCCGAGCTCGCGGCGATCTAGGGCAATGGCGAGCAGGCCCTACCGGACGAGCCGGCCGGGCCTCTGGAGCTGGTCGACGGCGCGCCCGACGGAGGAAAAATCCCGGACCTCGCCGGTATTTCGGCCGCGTTCACGCCGGAATACGAACCCGAGGAGATCTTCGAGATCGCCAGCAAGCTCTACAAGTCGTTCAAGGATTGAAAGGCGCTGAAGGGTTGAAAGGCGCTGGAATGGAGCGGGCCGCGAAGTGCGGCCCGTCAGATTCGGCGGAATCGGCAGGAATCCGCTATGCGGCGGCGGCTTCTTCGGCCGGGACGGTCCGGATAAGATAGTCGAAGGCCGAGAGGGCCGCCTTCGACCCCTCGCCGATAGCGGTGACGATCTGCTTGTAGGGGACGGTCGTCACATCGCCTGCCGCGAAGATGCCGGCCTGGCTGGTGTCGGCGCGGTGATCGATTTCGATCTCGCCATGAGGCGTCAAGGCCACGGCTCCACGCAGCCATTCGGTGTTGGGCACCAGCCCGATCTGGACGAAGACGCCTTCGAGCTGGACCTCCTGCACGTTGTCCGAGTTGCGGTCCTTGTAGATCAATCCGGTCACCCGCTCGCCGTCACCCGACAACTCGGTGGTCAAGGCGGAGGTGACGATCCTGACATTGGGCAGGCTGGCCAGCTTGCTTTGCAGCACCGCGTCCGCGCGGAGCTGGCTGTCGTACTCGATCAGGGTGACATGAGCGACGAGGCCGGCAAGGTCGATCGCGGCCTCCACACCGGAGTTGCCGCCGCCGATCACCGCCACGCGCTTGCCCTTGAAGAGCGGCCCGTCGCAATGGGGGCAGTAGGCGACGCCCTTGTTCCTGTATTCCTGCTCGCCCGGCACGTTCATCTGCCGCCAGCGGGCGCCGGTCGCCAGGATGACGGCCCGCGCCCTGAGGCTCGCCCCATTCTCCAGCACGAGCTCGTGAAGCCCGCCATCGATCTTTGTCGGCGCCAGCCTGATCGCCCTTTGCAGGTTCATGATGTCCACGTCGTACTGGCGGACATGCTGTTCGAGATGGTTGGCCAGTTGAGGCCCCTCGGTGTGCGGAACCGAGATGAAATTCTCGATCGCGGCGGTGTCGAGCACCTGTCCACCGAAACGCTCGGCCACGATCCCGGTGCGTATGCCCTTGCGCGCCGCATAGATGGCCGCGGCAGCACCGGCCGGTCCGCCGCCCACGACCAGAACGTCGAAGGGCTCTTTCGCCTTGATTCGCTCGGCGGCACGCTGTCCAGCGCCCGTGTCGAGCTTGGTGACGATTTCCTCCAGCTCCATCCGCCCCTGGCCGAATCTCTGACCGTTGAGGAAGACGACGGGGACGGCCATCACCTGCCTGTCCTTGACCTCTTGCCGGAACAGCGCGCCATCGATCGCGGTGTGCTGAATCCGATGATTGAGAACGGCCATTAGGTTCAGGGCCTGGACGACGTCGGGGCAGCTTTGGCACGACAGGGCGAAATAGGTCTCGAAGTGATAGTCGCCCTCGAGTTGCTCGACCTGCCGCAGGATGTCCTTCGCGGCCTTGGACGGATGCCCGCCGACATGCAGCAGGGCCAGCACCAGCGACGTGAACTCATGACCGAGCGGAATGCCCGCGAAACGCACGCCGATCCCGGTTCCCTGCCGCCGGATCAGGAAGCTTGGCTGGCGATCGTTATCCGCATCGGCGCCGCGGACGACCTTGCCGTTTGAGAGGCTGACGACCTCGTCGAGAAGCGCGATGAGCTCCTGCGCCTTGGGCCCGCTGCCGGGGGTCGCGAGCAGTTCGATCGGATGGACGATATTGGTGAGATAGGTCTTGAGCTGGGATTTGAGCGCGGCGTCCAACATGACGGCCTCTTTCTGATGTGGTTCGGCAGTCCGTGGGACTGCATTGCAAGCTATGAGGGTATCGTCTGCGTCGATCCTGGCGGGCTTGAGCTAGATCTTGCCGACCAGATCGAGCGAGGGGGCGAGCGTCGTCTCGCCTTCTTCCCATTTCGCCGGGCAGACCTCGCCGGGATGCGCCCGGACATATTGCGCGGCGCGCACCTTGCGCAGCAGTTCGGCGGCGTTACGGCCGATCCCTTCGGCGGTCACTTCGGTGAACTGGATCACGCCGTCGGGATCGACGAGGAAAGTGGCGCGGTCGGCCAGACCCTCCTCGGGCCGCAAGACATCGAAATTGCGGGCAAGGGTCGCTGTCGGATCGCCGAGCAGCGCATAGCGGATCTTGCCGATGGCCGGCGAGGAATCATGCCATGCCTTATGAGAGAAATGGGTGTCGGTGGATATGCCAAACACCTCGACTCCGAGCCGTTCGAACTCGGCGTAATTATCGGCGAGATCTTCCAGCTCCGTCGGGCAGACGAATGTGAAGTCAGCCGGGTAGAAGAAGAAAACTGCCCACTTCCCTGCAATGTCAGAATCTGTGACCGTCGAAAACTTGCCGTTGTGGTAGGCTTCGGCCTTGAAAGATTTGATCTTGGTGTTGATTAGCGCCATCGTCATTCATCCTGAAGATATAGATCCCAGGCGAGCTTAGGGGCCGGTTGGAGATGATCGAAGAGCCGGATGCTAGCGATGCGCTGGGCCGGAAGACCGGAAGGCGCGCGGGCGTCACCCGGCCTACGGGCTTTTTGTGAACCGCCCCTCCAGCCCGGTCCGGCGCTCCTTTACCCAGACCCTGTTCGCCTCTGCCGGCCGACCGCGGAGGGCGGCGCTGTTGGCGGCGGCCACAGGAAACCCCAAGAGCTTTCGGATAAGCGAATGAACGATGCTGTTCTACCGGTCGCCTCACGGATCGACCTTTCATTTGACCACGGCAAGGGCTGCTGGCTCTACACCGCCAGCGGCGAGGCGTACCTCGATTTCGCGTCGGGGATCGCCGTCAGCTCCCTGGGGCACAGCCATTCGCATCTGGTGCGGGAGCTCAAGGCGCAGGTCGGAAAGCTCTGGCACACGTCGAACACGGTGAGGATCCCCGAGGGGGAGCGCCTGGCGCAGCGTATGGTCGACAACAGCTTCGCCGAGGTCGTCTTCTTCGCTAATTCCGGCGGCGAGGCGAACGAGGCCGCGGTTAAGATGGCGCGCCGGTTCCACACGACCTTCGGCCGGCCGGATCGCTATCGGATCGTCACCTTCGAGGGCGCGTTCCACGGCCGGTCCCTGGCGATGATTGCCGCGACAGGACATCCGCCCTATCTTGACGGCTTCGGTCCGAAAGTGGACGGCTTCGATCAGGTGCCTTTCGGCGATTGGGCGGCGCTCGAGGCGGTCATCACCCCGCAGACTGCCGCCGTGATGATCGAGCCGATCCAGGGCGAAGGCGGCCTGCGGGTCATTCCTGCCGAAGGTCTCCAGCGGTTGCGCGCCCTTTGCGACGAGAGGGGCCTGTTGTTGATCCTCGACGAGGTGCAGTCGGGCGTGGGTCGCACCGGCCGATTCTTCGCGCACGAATGGAGCGGCATCACGCCCGATATCGCCACCGTCGCCAAGGGGATCGGCGGAGGTTTTCCGATGGGCGCATGCCTGGCGACCCGCCGTGCGGCCGTCGGGATGACGCTTGGATCGCATGGCACCACCTTTGGCGGCAACCCGCTTGCAATGGCCGCCGGCAATGCGGTGCTCGACATCTTGCTGAACGACAGCTTCATGGAGCGTGTCGAACGCCGGGGGCGCGAACTGAGAGGGCGCCTGGATGAGCTGCATCGCCTGTACGGCGACTTGATCGGCGAGATCCGGGGCGAAGGTCTGTTGCAGGGCTTCAAGGCCGGGATTGACGCGGGGCAATTCGTCACCGCGCTTCGCAACGAGGGCCTGATTGCGCTTGCCGCGCGTGACAACGTCGTTCGATTTGCGCCGCCCCTTATCATTACCGGCAAGGAGATCATCAACGCCTGCACGCGGATCGAGGCCGCCTGCAAGGCCCTGCGGCAGGGAGCGGACAGCGTGCTGGCTGCGGAGTAACGCAATGAGCCGCTTCTGGAGTCCGCACGTCGCGACGTTGACGCCCTATAAGGCCGGCGAGCAGCCGGCCGATCCCGATGTGCTGAAGCTGAACACCAACGAGAACCCCTACGGGCCTTCGCCGCGTGCGATTGCAGCGATTGCGCTGGCGCTTGATCAATCCCTGGGCCTCTACCCCGAGCCGACCGCCATGCGGTTTCGCTTGGCTGTGGCGCAGCATCACGGCGTCGATCCGGCAGAGGTCTTCGTCGGAAACGGCTCCGACGAGGTGTTGGCGCATACGTTTCAGGCGCTGCTCAATCACCAACGCCCGCTGCTGTTTCCGGACATCACCTACAGCTTCTATCGCACCTATTGCGCGCTTTATGGCATCGCCTTCGTCGAAGTGCCGCTCGATCGGGATTTCCGGATCAGGGTCGAGGGTTTCAGGCGCCCCTGCGGCGCGATCATTCTTGCGAACCCCAATACACCGACGGGGATCGCTATGCCGCTCGCGGATATCGAAACCCTGTGCTCGGAACATGGCGACCAGGTCGTGGTGATCGACGAGGCCTATGTGGCGTTCGGTGCCGAGAGCGCGATCCCTCTAACACGAACCTGTCCCAATCTGCTGGTGGTCCAGACACTGTCGAAATCGCATGGCCTGGCAGGGCTTCGCGTCGGCTTCGCGGTCGGACAGGCGCCGCTGATCCAGGCGCTTGAACGGGTCAGGGACAGCTTCAACTCCTATCCGGTCGATCGGCTGGCGCAGGCCGGTGCCGTCGCGGCCTGGGAGGACCGGGAGTGGTTCGAGCGGCACCGGGACCTGATCATCGAGAACCGGGAGTATCTCGGCTCGGCGCTGCGGGAGGCCGGGTTCGAAGTGCTTTCTTCCGCTGCCAATTTTCTCTTCGCCCGACATCCGAAGCGGGACGGAGCCGAGCTTGCCGCGGCGTTGAAGTCCCGAGGCGCCGTTGTCCGTCACTTTCCGGGCGTGCGGACGGGCAATTATCTGCGCATCAGCATCGGAAGCCGGCCGGATTGCGATCGGTTGCTCGCCACCATGGCCGATATCCTCGACTGATTGCGGACACCTGAGACATGTGCGGCCCAGCCGTCTTCTCGCAACCGGTTCTCCTGACCGGCCGGTTTAACGCGCATTGTTCGAATGGGCGCGTCGCAGCATCGTCGCAGATACTGGCCGTCCCGATCTCGACTATGCATGCAAGGACACGGATTTGGCGGGAATAAAGCTTCCTGACAGTAATGTTGCCGTCCTGTTGGACATCGACGGAACCCTTATGGACAGCGTTACCAGCGCCGAAGTAGTGGTTGTCGATGACGGCTTGCGCGGGTTGGTGGGCGATCTTCACGACGCGGTGGATGGAGCGCTTTGCCTGGTTACGGGCCGCTCATTGCGACAGGTCGATGAGATTTTCGGGGATCTGGAACTTCCGACATTCGGCCTTTTCGGCCTCGAGCGTCGCGTCGCCCGACATGGGACGAATGAGATTTCGAGCACGCCGCCAAGCCTCCCGGCCGCTACGCATGAGGTGATAGAACGCCTCAAGACCCATGCCGGTCTGATCTTTCAGCCGAAAGGCGCGGTGTTCGCCGTGGATACACGGTTTGCTCTTGCCGCTAAACCCGATGTCGAACAAGCGCTTGCAGCGGCTCTGCCGGTCGCAGGGGACGACTATATGGTCATTATCGGCCATCGGGTTTGCGAGTTGGCGCCGAAGCGTGCCCTGAAGGGAAAGGCAATTGAAGCACTGATGAACGTCGCGCCTTTTCGTGGTCGTGTTCCTCTGTTCATCGGCGACGATGCGCCCGATGAAAGCGGATTCGAAGTCGTCAATGGAATGGGCGGCATATCGATCAGGGTGAATCCGCAGGGGCCGACGGCAGCGCGCTACACGATGCAGGGCACAGCCGAAGTCAGGCTTTATCTAGAAAGCCTGCTGAAGCAGTGTCGAAACCGAAGGTCTGAAGGCGTGTCTGCGGTCAAGGAAGGCTTGGCGCGGTAAGGACACCTGCCGACATCTTGCGATTAAGGGCCAAAGAAGCATTACGTGGGATCGATCTGACATGGGGCTGCTTCGGGCATGAGCGACTTTCCATCGGATGTCGTGGCGTATAGCCGCTCGCCTGAATTCGATCAGGGTACATTGCCGTCGGCGCTGCGCCGGCAGCACAGCACCAAGCCGTGAACCTGGGCGCTAATCCACGTTCTTGTAGGGCGGCTCACCTATCGCATCTATGATCCGCCGAGCGAGGTGGTGCTTGAGCCGGGGACGCCGGGGGTCGTTCGGCCTGGTCAACCGCATGAGGTTTCACCGGAAACGACGCCAATGCGGATGTTCGTCGAGTTCTATGCCAAGAAGCCGGATTAGAAACAGAGCCTCTCGGGCTGGTGCTGGCGCAGCGAAGTGCGCGCGAGGTTATAGCTCGACCCTACGGCACGGCGCGGGCGACTGCAGCCTTGGCGTCGCTAGAGATCCAGGGTGAGCAGGTCTTTCGCTCGCGAGACGCAAGGAATGAAACGATTGCGCTGAGCATCCGGGCTCAGCACGGCGTCCAGGTGGATGGGCTCGCCATCGATATAGCCGCACTCACAGGTTCCGCAAACGCCGCTTTCGCACGACGCCGATAGGGGGACACCCGCTTCGCGCAGCACAGTGAGCGCTGAAGCATCAGCCGGCACTTCGAGCACTTGACCGGTCGAGCGGAGCTTCAGCGAAAAGGGCTGCGGCACGAAGTTCTCGTCATAGGCCCGCTGGAATGCTTCATAATGCACAGTGCCTTCGCGCCATCCGACGGTGGCGGTGCGGATGGCGTCCATGAAGCCAGGCGGGCCGCAGTAGTAGAGATGGGCCTTCAGGCGCGGTGTGGCGAGCAGACCCGTCAGGTCGGCGCGCGTCTCCGGTTCGTCGTCGATATGCAGATGCACAGCGTCGGAAGGCAGTCGTCACGCAGGGGGGCCAGTGAGCGGCTGCGCGTGAAATAGTGCAGCTCGAACTTGTGTCCGGCCGAATGCAATGAACGAGCCATCGCCAGCAACGGCGTTATTCCAATCCCGCCGGCCATCAGGATATGGGAGTCCGCCTCCGACGACAGGCCGAAATGTTGGCGCGGCGCCGATACGGGCAGTTCCTGCCCGATGACGACATTGTCGTGGAGCCAGTTCGATCCTCCGCGCCCGCCGCTCTCGCGCTTCACGGCGATCAAGTATCGCGACCGGTCTTGAGGATCGCCGAAGAGCGAATATTGCCGGACACGTCTATCGGGCAGGTGCACATCGACATGCGCGCCCGGCGCAAAGCTGGGCAATAGGGAACGGCGGGGATGACGCAACGCCAGGACGCGCACGTCACCCGGCTCGTTGCGAACCTCGGCCACGCGCATTTTCATGATCAGTGCGTATTTCACTGAACACGGACAGTGATTTCATTAAATCGCGTGTTGCGATTTCACTAAAGTGCGGACAGTTTTTGGCGTCTCGTTTTCAGGCCTGTCCTTTGATCATTGTCAGTTGTTTTCGTGATTGAAGCCTGGCGCGGCGTCAATGCCGGATTTTGCCTTTCGCATGCTATCCCCCTCTAAATTGATGCGATGAGCATTGTGGACGACGCGGTCCAGTATCGCATCGGCGACCGTCGCATCCCCAATCAGGTCGTGCCAGGTATTCACAGGAACTTGAGCGGTGATGAGTGTCGACCTTCGTTGGTATCGCTCTTCGATGATTTCAAAGAGATGGAAACGCTGCTGATCGTTGAGCGTGTGGGTGGCGAAGTGGTCAAGTATCAGCAACTGGACCTTCATCAGACGGTTCATGAGCCTTGGATAGCGACCGTCCAGCTTGGCCATGGCGAGGTCTTCGAAGAGACGGGGCGCACGAACATAGAGAACCGTGTGGTCGTGTCGGGCAGCCTGACGTCCCAGCGCACAGGCCAGCCACGACTTGCCAGTGCCAGTCTTCCCTGTAACGATCAAATTCTCATGGTTCTTAAGCCATTGTCCCTGCGCCAGCGCCATTGTCGCCCGTCGGTCGAGATTACGGGCCGCATGGAAGTCGATATCTTCAACACTGGCTTCCGGAAAGCGCAGCTTTGCCGCCACCAGACGCGCCGTCAGCCGTTTATCGGCGCGCACGGCGATCTCCCGGTCGAGCATGAGGCCCAGCCACTCTTCCTTCTCCATCGCCCGGGCTTCGGGTTGCTCCGCCAATTCTCGCCAGGCGGCTGCCATGCCTGACAAACCGAGCGTGTACATGTGGTCAAGCGTTGGATTGGTCAACATTGTCATTCCTTCTTTCTGTGGGTTGGCGATGCTGACAGACTTCGTTTCGTGCTGTCAGCTCGATCGATGAAGCCTGAGGCCCCTGGGGCGAGAAGCTTTCCACATTGCGTAGCGCCTCAGGGGCTTCAGGCAGGACGCCAGCGTTATTGCCAGCGATTTCAATGGTAATAGCCGCGACCGCGAATGTTGGAATGAGTGGGCAGCGGCTTGCCGGTTTCCATGACCGTGCCCGCCCGGTCGAGCCCGGACTGAAGAATGGAACGAACCGACGTATACGTCAGCGCATTGATGACAAGCGCCCGCTCGCAGGCGGCATCAAGGCGGTCGTGTTCATAGCGTCGGGCAAGGGAGAGGATGCCAAGCGCTGCGCGATATCCCTGTTCCGGATGTGGTTTGTCGCGGATGACCCGTTCGACAAAAATTCCTGTATTGGTGCTGATGCCGTTGGCCTGCCGGATCAGGCTTGCCGCGCTCATTCCGGCATGCCGCTGATGGGATTTGGGCATATGTTCTTTCACCGTGACGTGTCCGTTGCGCTCGGAACGGCGGCGATGGGACGCGACGCGCTTATGGTTGAAGAATATTTCGACCATCCGATGCGTCAGGCGCACGGTGATCATTTTGCCGATCAACTGATGCGGCACGGAATAGAAGGTCTTTGCCACCTCGACGTGGTAGTCGGGATGGACCTTGGCTGATTTCCACTCCGCATATTCGAAGTCTGTCGCCGGTAGCGGCTTTAGAGCCTCGCGCTCTATCTCTTCGAACAACTGACGGCGGGTTTTGTCGTAATGACGCATGACGCGACCATTGAGGTCTTCAAGAAGACCGGCAATGGCGATATTCAGATCCTCCAGCGAGAAGAAGGTCTGGTTGCGAAGCCGTGCCAGAATCCAGCGTTCTGCGATTAAAACCGCGCCCTCAATTTTGGCCTTGTCCCGGGGCTTTTTTACCCGCGTTGGCAAGATTGTCGTGCCGTAATGTTCACTAAAGGCTTCAAATGTCGCGGTGATCGTCGGCTCAAACCACAGGGCAACCGCGACACCTGACTTGAGATTGTCGCAGACAATGGCCTTCGTAACACCACCAAAATAGTTCAGCGCCCGTTTTTGCCCTTCGATCCAGTCCGGCAACTTCTGGCTCAGGCTGGCATAGGAGAAGGTCAGATTGGATGCCGGAAGAACGGCGACAAAAATCTGCACCTGACGGACCTCTCCGGTCTGTGGATTAACGATCGGTACCGTCTGGCCCGCATAGTCGGTCTGCATCGTCGCTCCGGCCTCATGCCGGTTGCGATAGGTTGCAGATGTCTTGCGTTCAAAAGCTGCAAACCGGGTCGCAAACCACGTAAAGCCGTAACCGTTCGGATGAACTGCGCGATATTCCTGCCATAACAGCGTCAGCGTCACACCCTTGCGCTTCAATTCTCGCGCAACGTAGGCAAAATCTGGAGCCTGCGTGTCCCGAGGTGGCCGACCCGTTCGTTTGAACACCACTTTCTCGAGATGCGCGTCATCGTCATAGGCCACAGGCAAAGGCCAGCTGCAGAGACCCGCTTCACGGGCCCTGTACAAATAGGTGGAAACAGTGGTCTTCCCCATTCGAAGACGTTCTGAAACCTCTCGAACAGATAAGCCCTGTTCAAAGGTCAATCGCAAAATAGATCGAATATCCCTCATCGTAATGCGTCTCGCTTGCTTCCGCTTCGGCATGGCCTCTCCTGACTAAAATCAAGAAGAAATCACGCTCAAACGGCGCCCGCAAAACTTGCGCCAAAACTGTCCGCACATTTGTGAAAACGCTGTCCGCGACTTAGTGAAATCCGCGATCGCTCTTTACTGAAAAACCTGTCCCGTAATTAGTGAAACACGCAATCAGTCGGGGCTTCCCATATCTCAACCTTCCAGCGGTACGATGGGATCGCCGGGACGGATGATCCCGCCGACCTCGATCGCACAATTCAGGCCGGAGCGATTCAGCAAGGCCTCGGAGAGACGGGGAATGCCGAGCAAATCCTCAATATATTTGCAGGGGAAGTTGAGGCGGGCGCCGTACAGCACCGTCTCACCGACCCGGAAGCGGCGGCCCACGAGATGGTTGACCGGCACGCCGATCGTGGTCAGGTTTCGACGATGGTCCTCGGGGGCGAGCTGCGCCTTGATGCCGGGCATTTTCGGCTCGCCCTGGGCCAGCGCCTCGAGCACCTCCATCTCGATCAATGTGACTTCGCGAATATCCGGCTTCGGCGAATAGGTGCCGGTCCCGAAAAAGTACCGGTCGCCTTCAATTCCACAGTCGGGAACCAACCTTGCTTCCGACAGCTCTTCCATCTCGTAGGAGGCCGCAGTCGCGATATGGATATGCGCCAGACGGCCAGACCAGGTTGCCGGAGAGGAAGTCGGATTGATGGCTGACGGCTTTGCGATCTGCAATTTCTTGTCCACCCGGAGTTCACATGCGATGCGGACCGTCGGACCGACAAAGCGCCGCATCATGGCTTCTGACATAGGGGGCGCAGGAGTTTGCGCCCCCTATCTCGGTCACGCGTTCTGAGATGAGCCGTCCCTGATCTTCTCTTCCAACATCTCGAGCCTGTCCTGCCCCCAGAACAGCTCGCCATCGAACACATAGGAGGGCGAGCCGAATACGCCTGCGCCGACGGCTGCGTCGGTAAAGCGTCGATATGATGCATCCACGTCCGGTTTTGCCGCCTCGGCAAGGACGGCCTCGGCGTTGAACCCCAATTCGATTAGGATGCGGTGAAGTTCGTCTGGATCGGAGATGTCGCGCTCGCCGCACCATTCGGCCCGAAGAATCGCCTGGTGCAGGGTAGCGACCGGAAGTCCCATGCGGTCCGCCGCTATGAAGATGCGGGAGGCCTCCCCGGCGTCCGGGCACATGTATTTGGGCGTCGGGTTGACCTCGATCCCAAGCTTGCGGCACCAGCGTTGCAACTCGATGATCCGGTAGGCTTGCCGCTCCGGCGCGCGCTGGCCAAGGAGCTGTCCGCCCGTTCGTCGATAGACATCCGGCAGATCGACCGGCATCCAGTTGATCCGCAACTCATGATCCTCGGCGATCCGCACAAGGCGATCGGCGCCGAGATAGGCCCAATCGGAGTTCAGCCAGAAATAATAGTCGATGTGGCGGGGGCCCGTCATGTCTGTGCTCCTTGTGGAGCGCTGTTCGTCGCCGAGAAACGCGAGGGACCATGCATCAACAGGGCACTGATAATGGCGATGATACCGAGCGCGCTGAGATACCAGACGATGTAGCGCGGGTTGCCGTCACCCAGCGCCAGCAAGGAGGTCGCGACGATCGGAGCAAGACCGGCGCCGATTGCGGCCCCGATCTGGACGGGCATCGAAAGCCCGGTGTAGCGCACCTCCGGTGGGAATTGCGCCGAGAACAGCCCAGCCTCAGGTCCCCACATGGCAGAGTAGACGACACCGATCGCGATCACCACGGCCAAGGTGATCATGAACGGATCCAGCGTCTGGAGCATGCTGAAGTAGAAGGGTGCGAAGACCGGGATGCCTATGGCCCCGGCGATAAAGACCCATTTGAAGCTGAACCGGTCTCCGAGCACGCCGAAAAGCGGCATGGTGAACAGCGCGACCACAGCGGCCCAAACGGTGGCGTTGAGCATGACGGTCCGGCTGATGCCGAGCGTGACCGTGGTATAGGCCAGTGAATAGGTCACGACGGTGTAAAACCAGGTCGTCTCCGCGAGCTTGCCCCCCACGAGCAGCAGCGCTTCCTTGGGGTACTGGCGCAAAACCACGAGAACCGGGGCTTTCACCTTCTCGCCCTTGGATTCCATGCGCTCGAAATCGGGAGATTCGGCGACCTTCATCCGGATGAACCAGCCGACCGCCAGCAACAGGATGCAGGCCACGAACGGAAGACGCCAGCCCCAGGCCAGCATGTCAGCCTCTGGCAGCAAGGCCACCCAGCCCATGGCGAGCGAAGACAGGATGAGGCCGGCTGCGACGCCCACCTGGGGAAGACTTCCGAAAAAGCCCTTCTTGCCTTCGGGCGCATGCTCCACCGCCATGAGGATCGCGCCGCCCCATTCGCCGCCGACGGCAAGGCCCTGGCAGATGCGCGCGAAGACGAGAAGCACGGCAGCCCAATAGCCGATCGTGTCGTAGGACGGGATGAGCCCGATGATGACGGTAGGCAAGCCCATGAGGAGCAGCGTCAGGATCAACATGGACTTGCGCCCGATCCGGTCGCCGTAGTGGCCGAACACAATTCCCCCCAGGGGACGTGCGAAGAAGCCGACGGCGTAGGTCGCGAAGGCCGCAAGCGTGCCGGTGATCGGATCGATCGCCGGAAAGAAGATTTTGTTGAAGACCAGTGCCGCGGCGGTGCCATACAGAAAGAAGTCATACCACTCGATCGTGGTCCCCATCATGCTGGCGATGCCGGCTGTCACATACTGCTTTTTTCTCCCCGGCTGCGAGGCAGCCGCTGTCGTCGGGCTTTCTGAACTCATGTCATATCCTCCCAATTTGTGTTGATTGTCCGCGTCGATTCGAGCGCGCGGATAAGCAGAGCCGGGCGCGTTGAGCGCCCGGCCTGATTTTTCTTCAGCGCGTGAGGGGCGCCGGGACTGCAGCGTGCGTCTGCCGGCACCAGTAGTCGAAGGTGGCGTTCACGATCGACGGCTTCAGCAGATAGTCATGCGCTTCCTTGGCGAGCGTAGCGTCCACCGGCGTCAGCGGCCCGAAGACACGGGCGCGGATCTGCATGCGGGCGGCCCGTTCGAGGTAGACCGAAAGATAGGTCGCCTCCTCGACCGATTTTCCGGCAGTCAGATAGCCATGATGGGCGAGGATGATGGCCCGTTTGTCGCCGAGCGCTTCGGATATCAGCACGCCTTCATGGTCGGCGATCGGCACGCCCGGCCAGTCGCCGAGAAAGGCGCAGTCATCGTGAAGCGGCGTCATATCCATCTGGGAGATGACGAGGGGTTGGCGCGCCGCCGCCAGTGCCGAGGCCCAGGGAGAATGCGTGTGGATGAGGGAGTTCACGTCGGGGCGCGCATCATAGACCCAGAGATGAAAGCGTGTGGCCGGATTCGCCATGCCTTCGCCGGTTAGTGTATTGAGATCGCGGTCGACCTCGATGAAGTCCTCAGGGGTCGCCTCGTCGAAGCCGAGGCCGAATCGAAGCGTCCAGTAAGCGTTCGGCGTCTCCGACCGAAAGCTGATCTGACCGGCGAGGCCGGCTTCCTGTCCAGTCATCGCGAGAATCTTGCAGGCGTATGCCAGTGTTTCCTTGTCGCTACGCGTTTTCTTCTTGAGGTGCTGCGACATCTCGCGCGTTGCGCGATCGTCAAAATATTCCTTTGCTCTGAGTTGTTCGTTCATTGAGAATTCTCCCTAGGCTCGATTTATATTGTGCCGAGGGGAGTATGAGGGCGGGCCGGCCCTCAAGCCATGACGCTGAGCTCATAGGAGAAATGAGGAAATCGTCGTCAGCCGTTAGAATGCGGCTGAGCTGTCGCGACCTCGATGAGCGCGCTGACCAGCGGAGACGGCTTTCGATCCC
This sequence comes from Ochrobactrum vermis, assembly GCF_002975205.1. NCBI lineage: Bacteria > Pseudomonadati > Pseudomonadota > Alphaproteobacteria > Hyphomicrobiales > Brucellaceae > Ochrobactrum > Ochrobactrum vermis. Next base: position 60,753 of record NZ_PCOC01000003.1, read on the forward strand.
TCCGCACGATCGCCACCACTCGCCGGCGCATGATCGGCCGAGCGATCGTCAGCTTCCGCAGACCGTACTCGGCCAGCAGCCTGTCAGGAATTTGCTTGGGCAGAATGCACGATCCCACACGGGACGCGACCATGCGGAGCATGGCGTCTATGGTTTCGGCTTCCCCGACGAGCTCGGCCTTGACCCCGCTGGTTTGGAGCATCTTGGCGAGGGCGTAGTGGGCGGGGAAGGCCACGAGGCGGACGCAGGTGGTTGTCAGATCCAATCCATCGGACAGAGTGTCTTCGGTGGCGCAGATCAAGCACATCTCGTCTTCAAAGAGCTCGGTTGCCGAAAAGATGTCGGTGTCCACGGCCGAGTCGTAGACCAGCCGCAGATCCGCTCGACCGCTCTCCACCAGCGCTACGACCTCGGGTGAGCTTCTTCCCATCAGCGACAGGTTCACATTCTGATGCTTGCTGACGAAGCTCGCGACGATGTCGCCCATGAAATAGTAGCTCAGGGTGTGAATGACGGCCAGGCGGACCTGGCCTTCGCTGACGCCTTCCCGATCGCGGATGGCCTCTATGACCTCGTCGATCGAGCCGTAAGCCGTCCGGGCGATTTGCAGCAGCTTGTTCCCCGCCGCCGTGAGTTCGACGCCGCGCCCCGTGCGAAAGAACAATGGCTTGCCGAGATGGTCCTCAAGCGCGGCCAACTGACGGCTCACGCCTGACTGGGTCAGGTCGAGCGCGTCGGCCGCCTTTGAGAGGGACTTCAGCTCGGCAAGTTTGACGAAGTTGCGCAGCAGCCGATCAGGACTGTCCACCATGAGAACCTCCCGACCGCTTGTTGCGATTTCCATAGATGGTGCGGCGACGATGTTATCGGTTTTGCGCGGCGAAACTAGACTCATTCCAATGTGGTGGCGAAGCGCCACCCGATCGGGCCCTTGGACACTCCCGGCCTCGCAGGTTTTCGCGGACCGCCTCTGTCGAACCCGCCGCTCAAACCCTAATGCGTAGGCCTTCTGCCAGGCGATGGCCCCGAGACGATATCCAGCAAGCTGGTGATGCGGCGGTTGAATGACAGCGTGCCTAGCCTTGGTGACGACAATAGAGCCGGCCGCCCGAGGCGGTCTCATCTGCGCCAGGAGGCTTGCATGATGGCTGAAGACGGATCGGCGGGCGGTTTTTCGGGGAATTGACACCGGAGCCGGCAGATCCGCTCCTATCGCTGATCGGGCTCTACAACGCCGACCCGCGCCCGACCAAGCTCGATCTCGGCGTGGGTGTCTATCGGGATGGAAACGGCCTTACCCCGATCTACCGCGCTGTCAAGAGAGCCGAGCAACGGCTGGTCGATAATCAATGCAGCAAAGCCTATCTCGGACCGGAAGGTGACCCCGAATTCGTCCGGCTAATCGGCCGGCTTGCCTTCCGGAGCGGGGCGAAGGATCTTGCGGGACTGCAGACCCCCGGCGGCGCGGGGGCGCTGAGGATGGCGGCCGGTCTTATCGCCAGGGCGCGACCGGGGAGCACGATCTGGCTGGGATCGCCGAGCTGGCCCGCCCATGCGCCGATCTTTGCGGCCGAGGGGCTCGTGGTGCGAACCTATCGGCACTTCGACCCCACAACAGGGGCGTTCGCCTTTGACAACCTCCTGGACGCTATCGCGGGGGCGGATGCGAGAGACATTTTTCTCCTGCATGGCTGTTGCCACAATCCGTCCGGCGCCGATCCCGATGAATCGCAGTGGCGGGAAGTGGCTCGGCGGATAGCGGCAAAAGGCGTTTTGCCCTTCGTGGACCTCGCCTACCAGGGTCTCGGCCGTGGGCTTGATCAGGATGCAGCGGGTGCCAGACAAGTCCTCTCGGCTGTCGATGAAGCCGTGATCGCCTATAGCTGCGACAAGAATTTCTCGCTCTATCGGGATCGGACGGGGGCTGTGTTCGTCAAGGCTGGCGATGCTGTCGCGGCAGCGCGATCGAACCTGCACGCCCTGGCGCGCCACATGTGGTCCATGCCACCGGACCACGGTGCGGCGGCGGTCCGCATCGTTCTGCAAACGCCGGAACTGGAAGAGGATTGGCGCAACGAACTGGCAGGTGTGCGCAAACGGCTCGATTGCGGAGCGACAAACAACGTGAGAGTTCAGCGTCAATCAGGATGAGAATGCCGACGGATTGGAACGCAGGGAGGGCGTAGCCCTACCGGAGTTTCAATCCGTCGGCGGCGCGCTCTTTTCGGGTGCGTTTGTCTGGTGGTCGCGGTTGGCCTGGTATTCCGGTGGTTTTTCCGATTGGGGGAATCGCCTTGTGCCCGGCTGCCACGTAACCGATCACCAGATGAGGCTCTACATGAAGCTTAGACAGACCAGCACGACCGCCGTCGCGGCAGCGAAGGCGTCGATCAGTGTCGCCACGGCCTATCGCATCGAGAGCGATCCGAGATTGCCGTCGCAGAAGAAGGTGCCGCGAGGTCGGCGACGTCCCGATCCGCTTGCGGATATTTTCCACGCGGAGGTGGTTCCGTTGTTGAAGGCGGCACCGGGTATCCGTCCTGTCGCCATCTTCGAGGAGATGCTGCGGCGGCATCCCGAACTGGGCAGCGGCATCCGCCGAACATTGGAGCGGCGCGTCCGCTCCTGGCGGGCCATCCACGGCGAAGAACAGGAGGTCATCTTCCGCCAAGCCCATGCGCCGGGTCGCGTCGGCCTGTCGGATTTCACCGACATGGCCAGTCTCGCCATCACGGTTGCAGGCCAGCCCCTCGATCACCGGCTCTATCATTTCCGGCTCGCCTATTCCGGTTTCGAGCACGCCCATGTCGTCCTCGGCGGCGAGAGTTTCGTGGCGTTGGCGGAAGGCCTGCAGAACGCGCTGTGGCTGCTTGGTGGTGCTCCCCATGAACATCGCAGCGACAGCCTGTCGGCCGCGTTCCGCAATCTCGACAAGGAGGCGCGCGAGGATCTGACACGCCGCTACGAGGAGTTTTGTGCCCATTACGGCATGACGCCGACCCGCAACAATCGCGGCATCGCTCACGAGAATGGCTCCGTCGAGGGGCCGCATGGTCATCTCAAACGGGCGATCGAGGATGCGTTGCTGCTAAGAGGTTCGCGCGATTTCGACGACCTGGCCACCTACCGCCGCTTCATCGACGAGATCGTCAGCCGCTGCAATGCCCGCAATTCCAAGCGCATCGACATTGAACGTTCAGAACTGAAGGAACTGCCCGACCGTCGCACCACCGACTATGAGGAAGTCACCGTCCGCGTCACGTCGGCGGGTGGTTTCACGCTGCGCAAGGTGTTCTACACCGTGCCCTCGCGCCTGATCGGCCACCGGCTCAGGGTGCGCCTTTACGACGATCGGCTGGATGTCTTCATCGGCGGCACGCATCTGACGACACTGCAGCGAGGGCGCGCGTCACGGTCCGGCAAGCACGACCAGGTCGTCAATTATCGCCACGTCATTCATTCGCTGCGCCGCAAGCCGATGGCGCTGCTGAACCTCGTCTATCGTGACCAGCTGTTTCCGCGCGAGGCCTACCGGCGAACCTTCGATCTTCTCATCGAGCGCCTGCCGGAACGACAGGCCTGTCGCATCATGGTCGAGCTACTCTCCATCGCCCATGAGCGCGGCTGCGAGAGCGAACTGGCCAATCAGCTCTCCCAATGCATCGAAGCCCGGCTGCTGCCTGACATGACCGCCTTGCGGGAACGGTTCGCACCCGATCCCGCACAGCTGCCGAACGTCATCGTGCGCCTCGGGACGCTCGATGCCTACGAGACGCTGATCGGCACCCGTCAGACCGGAGACGCAGCATGAAGGAGAACATCGTCGATGCCGCGAAGCTGAGCCTGCTCCTCAATGAACTGCGCCTGCCGGCGAGCAAGGTGATCTGGCCGCAATTTGCCGAACAGGCCGATAAGGAGGGCTGGCCTGCCGCCCGCTTCCTGGCCGCACTCGCCGAGCATGAACTGGCCGAACGCGACCGCCGCCGCATGGAGCGTCATCTCGCCGAGGCCCGCCTCTTGCCTGGAAAGACACTCGACACCTTCGAATTCGAAGCTGTGCCGATGATCTCCAAGGCCCAGGTCATGGCGATCGTCGCCGGCGACAGCTGGCTGGAGAAAGGAGCCAACCTGCTCCTGTTCGGCCCGCCCGGCGGCGGCAAGAGCCATCTCGCCTCGGCCATCGGCCTGGCGCTCATCGAGAACGGCTACAGGGTGCTCTTCACCAGAACCACCGACCTCGTCCAGAAGCTGCAGGTCGCTCGCCGTGAGCTGGCGCTCGAGAGCGCGCTCGCCAAGCTCGACAAGTTCCACCTGCTGATCCTCGACGATCTCGCCTACGTCACCAAGGACCAGGCCGAGACCAGTGTGTTGTTCGAGCTCATCAGCGCCCGCTATGAGCGGCGGTCGACGCTGATCACCGCCAACCAGCCCTTCGGCGCATGGGAGAAGATCTTCCCCGATCCCGCCTTGACGCTCGCCGCCGTCGACCGCCTCGTTCACCACGCCACCATCTTCGAGATGAACGTCGAAAGCTACAGGCGGCGCGAAGCTGTCGAGCGCAGGAGCGGCCCAGGGCGACCGGCGTCATATGCGACTCCCGCCAACATCGCTCCTGATTGACGCTCCGCGACAAACAATCTGAGAAAGGCTCTTGCGCGCGGCAATCAATGCCGCAATCATCACCATCGCCGCGACACCAGATTCTCATCCAGATTGTCGCGCGCTTCTCTCCAAGATTGTCGCGCTATACTCGATTCCGTCCGGCGCGCATTGGCCGTCGCGGATGCCCGTCTTGCCTATCTTGTGTCCAAGAACGGGCTGTTCGCTCTGCTGCCGCTGTCGCCGCAACATGTCGAGGCCATGCGGCGGGATCACGGAATCTATATGGCGGGTTCGGGACGGATTAACGTCGCCGGGCTGACCGAGGCAAACGTGCCGCAGTTTGTCGAGGCGCTCAACGCCGTGCTCGCAAACACCGTCAGCCGATAATTCTGTGGGGAAGCGCTACAGGCTGTCGCTCGTGATCGGCGTGATGGTCAGGGTATCGAGCTTGCGATCGAAGGCGATGGCGAGCCGGAATGAGTGGGCCACACGCAAGGCCCTGTCCATGAACAGCGCCGCGACGTCCGGCGGGCACCGGTGGTCGGCCGTCTGCTTGAAGAGGGACAGCCATCGCCTGAAATGCGCCTCTTCCAGCTCGGGGATGGCCAGATGCGCGGGTAGAGGACTTCCTTCGTATCGTCCGGTGTGGAGCAGCATCCCGGACCAGAAATCGCACATGCTGGCGAGATGGCGCGGCCATTGATCCGCGGCGATCACCCGATGGAATATCGGCCCCACCAGGTCATCGTCGCGGATGCGGCCGTAGAAGGCGTGGATCACGTCCTCGATCATCGCTTCATCGAGCGTCTCCGGCAGCGGCCTGCCGTCGATGAGGATCGTGCGTTGGGGTGCTTCTCTGCCTTTCATCCTTGCGTTCCTTATGCGGCCGATCGTGTCGAGCTGTGTTGGGCCTTCTCGGGCGAGAGCACCGAGGCCAGATCCTTGTCGCCGCGACCCGAGATGTTGACGATCACGACATGGTCCTTCGGCCGCGACCCTGCGACCTCGGGCAGTCGCGCCAGCGCGTGGGCCGCCTCCAGCGCCGGTATGATGCCCTCGACACGCGAGCATAGACGGAAGGCCTCCAGCGCCTCGGCATCGGTCGCCGAGAGGAAGGTAACGCGGCCGATGTCATGCAGCCAGGCGTGCTCGGGCCCTATGCCGGGATAGTCGAGCCCGGCCGAGATCGAGTGGGCCTCCTGGATCTGGCCGTCCTCGTCCATGAGCAGGTAGGTGCGGTTGCCGTGAAGCACGCCAGGGCGGCCACCGGCGATCGCCGCCGCATGGGCGCTGTCCAGGCCGAGACCCGCGGCCTCGACGCCGAAGATGGCGACGTCGGGATCGTCCAGGAACGGATGAAAGAGGCCCATGGCGTTCGAGCCGCCACCGATGCAGGCGAGCAGCGCATTGGGCAGGCGGCCCTCGGCCTCGAGGACCTGCTGGCGCGTCTCGTCTCCGATGACCGCCTGAAAGTCGCGCACCATCATCGGATAGGGGTGCGGGCCGGCGACCGTACCGATGCAGTAGAAGGTGTCCGTCACATTGGTCACCCAGTCGCGCAGGGCCTCGTTCATGGCGTCCTTGAGCGTGGCCGAGCCGGAATGCACCGGACATATCTCGGCCCCGAGAATTCGCATCCGGGCCACATTGGCTTCCTGACGGGCGACATCGACCGCGCCCATATAGACGACGCAGTCGAGCCCGAAGCGGGCGCAAAGCGTCGCCGCGGCGACGCCGTGCATGCCGGCGCCGGTCTCCGCTATGACCCGCCGCTTGCCCATTCGGCGCGCGAGCATGATCTGTCCGAGCACGTTGTTGACCTTGTGCGCGCCGGTGTGATTGAGGTCCTCGCGCTTGAAATAGATCTTCGCGCCGCCGAACCGCTCGGTCAGGCCTTCGGCGAGGTAGAGCGGCGACGGGCGGCCGACGAAGGTCTTGAGATGCGCCTGCATCTCCGTCTGAAACGCGGGATCGCCACGCGCCTCTTCGTAGGCGCGTTGCAACTCGTGGATCAGGGGCATCAGCGTCTCGGAGACGAAGCGGCCGCCATATATGCCGAACTTGCCGTTCTCGTCGGGACCATGGCGCAGCGAGTTCAGTCCGGCCGCACTCATGACAGAAGAATCCGCCGCGCCCGTGCCAGGGCCTCGATCAGTGCGTCGATTTCGGCCCGGGTGCTGTAGAGGCCGAAGGAGGCTCGGCAGGAAGAGCTCGTGCCGAGCCGGGTGAGCAGCGGCGAGGCGCAGTGTGTACCGGCGCGTATGGCGACGCCGGCGCGATCGACGATGGTCGCCACGTCATGGGCGTGGGCGCCCTCGAGATTGAAGGCGACGATCGAACCCTTGTGCTCAGCGCGACCGTAAATCTGGATGCCGCCGAAGTCGTCGAGCCTGGCATGGGCGTAGTCCTTGAGGGCCGTCTCATGGGCCAGAATGGCCTCGCGACCGAGCGCCGACACGTAGTCGAGGGCGGCGCCGAGACCGGCCGCCTCGATGATCGGCGGCGTGCCTGCCTCGAAGCGATGCGGGGCGTGATTATAGGAGACGCCCTCCTTGGTGACGGTTTCGATCATCTCGCCACCGCCCTCGAAGGGCGGCAGCCTTTCGAGCCACTCCATGCGTCCATAAAGCACGCCGATGCCGGTCGGGCCGTAGACCTTGTGGCCGGTGAAGCAATAGAAGTCGGCGCCGAGTTCCTGCACGTCGAGCGGCAGGTGGACCGCGCCCTGGGCGCCGTCGACGACAAGGGGGATGTCACGGGCCCGGCACAGGGCCGCGATCTGCTCGATCGGCGTCACCGTGCCGAGCACGTTCGACATATGGGTAATCGACACCACCTTGGTGCGCGGCGACAGCAGCGCCTCCAGCGCCTCGACGATCAGGTTGCCGTCATCGTCCACCGGCGCCCAACGGATCACCGCACCGTGCCGCTCGCGCCAGAAATGCCATGGCACGATGTTGGAATGGTGCTCCATTTCAGAGAGGATGATCTCGTCGCCTTCGCCGAGCTGCAGGTAGCGTCCGAGGGACGACGCGACGAGGTTGAGCGCACCGGTCACCGAACGGGTGAAGATGACTTCCTGCGGCGAGGCTACATTGAGGTAGCGACGCGCCGTCTCGCGCGCACCTTCATAGATCTCGGTGGAACGATTGGCGAGGAAATGCAGCCCGCGGTGGACGTTGGCGTAGTCGTTCTCGATCAGATCGACCATCGCGCGCGTCACCGATCGCGGCTTCTGCGCCGAGGCGGCCGAATCCAGATAGACGAGAGGCAGGCCGTTGACCTCGCGCTTCAGAATGGGGAAATCGGCTCTGACGGCTTCGATGTCATAAGGTGCGGCGGTGTGCTTCATGGTGTCCTTCGCCCGGCGTTCGTCGGTCGCGGGGCGCCCGGGCCACGGCCGCAGCAATTGGGGTTATCGAACACACCTAGCCGATCGCCGCCAGTACGCGCAGAACCGGTTTCGCGAAGTCGGCTGGGCCGCTCGGTGCGATCCGTGCGGAATTCGGCTGCGACGATCGTCAGAGGGCCGCGATGACGGTCGCGGCGACCCGCTCGGCGTCCGCTTCGCTCATATAGGGGTTCATCGGCAGGGAGAGGACCTGGCTACACAAGGCTTCGCTGACGGCGAGCGGCGGCGGACCGCCGTCTATGGAGCGCTGATGCGTGGCACGATAGGCCGGTTGTCGGTGGAGAGGCTTGGGGTAATAGACCCCAAAGCCGATGCCCTGCGCCGAGAGCGCCTCCTGCACCCGGGTCCGAGCCACGGTGTCTGGCAGGTGGATGGTATAGAGCCCGTAGGCGTTGACGGCGCCGGGCTGCGCCTGCTGGAGCCCCACTTTGCCTCTCAAGGCCGCATCATACACGGCGGCGACGCGGCGTCGTTGCAGCAACTCGTCTTCGAGCAGGTCCATCTTGGCGGCGAGGATCGTCGCCTGGATCGTGTCGATGCGCCCGTTGACGCCGGTTCGCTCGACTTCGTAGCGGGTATTCCCTTCGCCGTGGGACCGGATCTTGCGGTAGAGATCGGCACGGGCCGCATCCTCGGTGAGGATGGCGCCGGCATCTCCGAACGCGCCCAGGGTCTTGGTGGGAAAGAACGAGAGGGTGGTCGCATGGGCGTGGCGACCGATCCTGCGTCCGTCGAGCTCGGCGCCAAAAGCCTGCGCGGCATCGTCGAGCGCGAACATCTGCTCGCGCGCGCAGATCGCCTCGATCGCCGGCCAATTGAGCGGCAGACCGAACAGATCCGCGCCGATGACGGCCCGCGGTCGCAGCCGCCCCTCCTTCTTGACGAGATCCAGGCGGCGTTCGAGATCTTCGACACTGAGATTAAAGGTCTTGATCTCGACATCGACAAAGACCGGCGTCGCCCCCAGAACTAGCGGCACCTCGGCCGTGGCCGTATAGGTGAAGGCGGGAAGGAACACGGCGTCACCCGCTCCGATTCCTTCGGCCATCAGCGCGATCTGCAAGGCGTGGGTGCCCGACGAGACGCCGACAGCATGGGCGCACCCGGCGAAGTCGGCGAGCTTTCCTTCAAGCTCGCTCACCGCCGGACCGTTGATGAAGACCCCGGAATCGATGACGGCGGCGATGCGACGGTCGATCTCCGGGCGCAGTAGGGAAAGCTGTTTTTTCACATCGAACAGGGGAATGGCATGCATGGTCTTCCGTCCAATCGCGGTAAGGAGCGACTATTCGCGAAGCTCCTGCATTTCTTGAAATCATCCTTGGTGTCGATGTGTAACCGCGCGCCGAATTCTTCAGTGTTTCGGACGAATCGCTAATCGACATAAATGCGCCGATAGCGCATGCCGAGACTGGTCAAGATCTCGTAGTTGATGGTGCCTGCGTCGCTGGCGAGGTCTTCGGCCGACTGGTGTGGCCCGAGAATTTCGACATAGGCGCCGGGCCTGATCTTGTCGGGCGGCACGTCGGTGGCGTCGACGGTGAGGCTGTCCATCGAGACGCGTCCGATGACGCGCAGCCGGTGCTCGCCGAGCCAGATCGCGCTGCGATCGCTGGCAAATCGCAGAAAGCCGTCGGCGTAACCGACCGAGACGGTCGCGACGCGTGTGTTGCGCCGGGCGCGGAAGGTCCAGCCATAGCCGACCATAGCACCGGGGCTGACGGTTCGGAGCTGGACGATCCGTCCATAAACTCCGACTGCCGGTCTGAGCCGCGGCATCTTGGGCGAGACGACAAGGCCGTAAAGTGCGGCGCCCGGTCGGCAAAGATCGAAATGGTAGGAGGGGCTGAGGAAGATGCCAGCGGAATTCGCCAGCGATCGCGGGGCCTCAGGCAGGTCCTGTGCTGCTGCCCTGAACGCGGCGAGCTGCAAGGCGTTGCCTGGATGTTCGGGCTCGTCGGCGACGGCGAGATGGCTCATCACCAGCTTGATGTCCAGTCGCGCGATGAGTTCCGGGTTCGCCTTGAGCACCTGCAATTCGTCGGCGGGGAGGCCCATCCGGGACATGCCCGTGTCGATCTGCAAGGCGGCGCCGATGCCGGTTGCTGCCGCGCCGGATCGTTCTGCCCAGGCGACAGCCTGATCGAGACTGTTGAGCGCCGGACGAATGCCCGCCGCCGCGCACAGGCTCTCGCTGCCGGGCATGATGCCGTGGAGGACATGGATCGCTGCATCGTCTGGAAGAAGAGGCTTGAGGGCGAGCGCCTCGGACAGCAAGGCGACGAAGAAGTCCCGGCACCCGGCGGCATAAAGCGCCGGGGCCACGCGGTTGATGCCCAGCCGATAGGCATCTGCCTTGAGCACCGCACCGCAACGGCTGGGCGCGACATGAGCGGCGATCGTGCGGTAATTGGCGCGGATGGCGGAAAGCGAGATCCGGAGCACCCCGTTGCCGGCGCCTTCCGCGCCCGCGATCTGGAACGTTGCGACGTTGTCGAGGCCGGGCTGACGGGCGGGCAAGGCGGGCACCGGATCACGCAAGCGCCCGGCGCGGGGCTTCCTCTTTCAGGCCCCAGGCGAGGCGCGTCGCGTCGAAGGCCCAGTCCAGCCAGGGCAGGACGGCCGCCATGTCCTCGATCTCCACCGTGGCGCCGCCCCAGAATCTCAGGCCCGGGGGAGCCGCGCGATAGGATCCGATGTCGTGCGCGACGCCCTCCAGGTTGAGGAGACGCACGATCTCGCCGACGAACCGGTTCTGATCGGCTGCGTCGAGCGCCTTGATCTCCGGTGCGACGATCTGAAGGCAGAGCGCGGTGCAGGAGCGGGTTACCTCCCGCTGCGCAAGAAACCCGGCCCAGCGGCTGCGGCTGACCCAGGCGGTGACGATCTCGAGATTGGCCTCGCATCTTGCGACAAGCTCGGGCAGCCCTCCGATCGAGGCGGCCCAGGCGAGCCCGTCGATCGCGTCCTCGACGGCCAGCATAGACGGGGTGTTGATCGTCTCACCCTCGAAGAGGCCCTCGATCAGCTTTGCGCCCTTGGTCATGCGAAAGATTTTTGCCATCGGCCAGGCGGGTACATGCGACTCCAGCCACTCGACCGCACGCGGGCTGAGCACCAGCATGCCGTGAGCGCCTTCGCCGCCGAGCACCTTCTGCCAGGACCAGGTCACGACATCGAGCTTGTGCCACGGCAGCGCCATGGCGAAGGCGGCCGATGTCGCGTCGCAGATGGCAAGGCCCGATCGATCCTCGGCGATCCAGTCGCCGTCGGGAACACGGACGCCGGACGTCGTTCCGTTCCAGGTGAAGACAAGGTCGCGCGATCCATCGACCTGCGACAGGTCCGGTAGATCTCCGTACTCGGCGATCATCGTGCGCACATCGTCGATCCGAAGCTGCTTGGTGATGTCAGTCACCCATTCCTGCCCGAAGCTTTCCCATGCAAGCACATCCACTCCGCGCGGCCCGAGCAGGGACCAGAGCGCCATCTCGACCGCTCCGGTATCCGATGCCGGGACGATGGCGATGCGATAGTCCTCCGGGATGTCCAGGATCGACCGGGTCCGGTCTATCACCTCGCGCAACCGCGCCTTGCCGGGTTTGGACCGATGCGATCGCCCGACGACGGCGCCGTCCAAGGCGGAGGTGGACCAGCCGGGACGTTTCGCCGAGGGCCCGGACGAAAAATGGGGGTTGCGCGGACGCTGGGACGGCTTGATCGGCTTGTTGGACACTTCATCACTCCGGGCAGCAGGTCGCCGATGCGTTCGATCAGCCTTGGGATCTTGCAATCCACCAAGGAGGCATTCGATCGATTTCCGCGTCTCTGTGGCGGCAAACTCGGTGTTGCTGGGTTCGATTTGAAGCGCCGGATGCGACGATACCGCTAGGCCGGATGAAACAGCCGCGATCCAGTCGAGCCCGCGTCAACCGGCACATTGGGATTCTCCAATCCGGACCTGTGCGCGGAACGATGGAAGAATTGGCGGTCGGAAGTCTCGCATAGCCAACGGAGATCGCTGACGTTGAATGAGATCCGCATTCCCCATGACAGGGGTGCTGCCGCCCCGTTGCGGGGAAGCGCGGTCGCTGGTGAAGCACCCCGTTCCTGTGTCGGAGCGTGTCTTCAGTCGTCGTTCGGCCAGGGCGCATGGCTTGCGCCGGCGCGTTGGTCAATGAGGGCCGCAGGATGACCCGTCCTCAGATCCCGCCGCATCTTACACAAGCTCTGGATGATCATGGCTACGTGCGGCTCAGCCAAGCGGTGATGCATCAGATGCTCGATGCCGAGGCCATCGTGGAGTGGCCAGGTTTCAAGGCGAGTTGGAATGCGCTGCCGACGGATGAATACATGGCCGATGGCGGCGACTATTGGCGGCGCAGGTTTGCGGTCTTTCTGATCGGCCCGAACTTCATCTGGCGCAAGCCGCACCGGCCGCATTACCAGGCGCGCGAGCACAATTCCCTCAACGGCGGCGTCGAGCGCTGGTTTGCGCCCGTCGAGAGCGCAGTGACCAACAGCTTCCTTCTCAATGCGGTTCTGCGGGCTGCGCACAGCTTCTTCGACCGCGCGCGCGACAAGCGGCTTTGGTACGCGGACATGCACCAGTTCCGCATCGAAGCCAGTTCCGACCACGCGGGATTGCCGACGCCGGAGGGGTTGCATCGCGATGGCGTCGACTGGGTTTTCATGATGGCGGTCGATCGCCGCGAGGTGATCGGCGGCGTTTCGAGCATCCATGCGCCGGACGGCGCCGAGATCGCCTCCTTCACGCTTGAGGAGCCTTTCGAGGCCGTGCTGCTCGATGACCGACGGCTTCTGCATGGCGTCACGCCGATCTATCCGCGAGACAAGACGACGAACGGGCACCGGGACGTGCTCGTCGTGACATTCAAAAGGACGACAAAATGGGATCCCTGATGCTATCGCGAGACCTTTCTGCTTCGGGTCCGGTCTCTTCGCTCAAGAACAGCCGCGCCTCGGGCGCAAGGCTTGGCTCATGAGTATCGTCGCCTCGATCCGCGACAGTCTCGTTCCCGTCCATCGGGCAGGCTACCCTTTCATCGCCGCCGGCGCGGTCGTCACCCTAGTCCTCGGCTTCGTCTGGGGGCCGCTGGCATGGATCGGCGCGATCGTCACGGCCTGGATCGTCTATTTCTTCCGCGATCCTCAGCGCACCACCCCGCAGTCGCCGGAGCTCATCGTCTCTCCGGCCGATGGCCGCATCAGCATGATCGCCGAGGTGGCGCCGCCGCCCGAACTTCAGCTATCGGCGGAGCGAATGCTGAGGATTTCGGTGTTCATGAGCATTTTCGACTGCCATGTGAACCGTATGCCGATCGCGGGAACGGTGGGCCACATCGCCTATACGCCGGGCCGTTTCGTCAACGCCGATCTCGACAAGGCCAGCGAGCACAATGAGCGCAACGGCATGGTTATCGCCGCTGCGCAAGGTCCGATCGCGGTTGTGCAGATCGCGGGCCTGATCGCCCGCCGAATCGTGCATTGGGTGAGATTGGGCGACAGTCTCGCCGTGGGCGATCGGTTCGGTCTCATCCGGTTCGGCTCGCGCCTGGACGTCTATATGCCAGTCGGGAGCGATGTGCTGGTCGCGGTCGGCCAGCGGGCGATTGCGAGCGAGACGCCTCTCGCCAGCCTTGGCGCCTCCAACGTCGAGCGAGCGTTCCGGAAAAGCTGAAGCCCATTCCTATGCCGTGGGCCCATGACGAACGGGTTGGCCGTCGCGTCAACCGGCCCAGCCCGCTTCGACAAACTGGCACGCCTTGGGATCACTCGTGGACTGTATGACTTCTTGGGAGCCTGACGCGATCTCGTGCAGGCCCCGAGCGGAGACCATGACCATGGCCGAGAAAGCTGTCTTCTATCATGCTGGTTGCTCTGTTTGTGTTGATGCCGAGCAACGCTTTGCGGGCGTGTTGAATCCCCTCCAGTACGACGTTGAGATCGTCCATCTCGGCGAGCAGGAGGACCGCATCGACGAGGCGATGGCCGCAGGAGTCATATCCGTTCCGGCGTTCGTGATCGGCGGCGCCGTCTTTCACATCAACCATGGCGCCAACATCACGGCGGTCGGGTGACTGTTCGATGACGAAAGGTCCTCCCGCCACGCTCAAGACAGCTGTGGCCATTCGACATCTCGACTTCGAGGATCTCGGCACCTTTGAGGCCGTGCTGACTGCCGCCGGCTACCGAATTCACTACTACGATCTGGGCGTGAACGAGCTGTGGACCCTCGATCCCCTGCTTCCCAGCCTTCTGGTAATCCTGGGCGGGCCGGTCGGCGTCTATGAAGGCGACAGCTATCCGTTTCTTGAGGACGAGCAGCGGATTCTCGAATCCCGCCTGGCCTCGAACATGCCGACGCTCGGCATCTGCCTGGGCGCCCAGCAGATCGCGGCGACGCTGGGGGCGAAAGTCGCGCCGAGCGGCGTCAAGGAGATCGGCTTTTCCGAACTGACCCTGACGCAAGCCGGCCGTGATGGTCCGCTGCGTCACCTGGAGGGCGTCTCCGTGCTGCATTGGCATGGCGACGCCTTCGAAATCCCCGAGGGCGCCGAAAATCTCGCCTCGACCGCGCTGTGCGCGACCCAGGGATTTGCGCTCGGCCGGAATGTTCTCGGCCTGCAATTCCATCCCGAGGTCAACGCCTGCGCGGGCATTGAACGCTGGCTTGTCGGACATGCCGTGGAACTCGCCGCGGCCGGCATCGATCCAGGAACTCTTCGGAAGGACGCCGAGCGTCTAGGGCCGGCGTTGCGTGACGCTGCCCGCAAGATGCTCGCAGAATGGCTACAAGGACTTAACTGAATGAACAACGCCCTCGACGCCGAGCTGTCGGCCGCCATTGATGAAGAAGCTCAGCGTCAGCACGACCATATCGAGTTGATCGCATCCGAAAACATCGTCAGCCCGGCCGTCCGCGCGGCCCAGGGCTCTCACCTGACCAACAAATACGCCGAAGGCTATCCGGGCCGGCGCTACTATGGCGGGTGCGAGGCGGTCGACAAGGTCGAGCAAGTGGCCATCGATCGGGTTCGCGAGCTCTTTGGCGCGTCCTTCGCGAACGTCCAGCCCCATTCCGGGGCGATCGCGAACATCGCCGTCCTCTTTGCGCTGCTGAAGCCCGGCGACCCGATCATGGGACTGGACCTGTCCTGCGGCGGCCATCTGACTCACGGTTCGCCCGTTAGCCTCTCCGGCCGCTGGTTCAACGTCTCCGCCTACGGGGTCCGCCGCGAAGATGAGCTGATCGATTATGACGAGCTGGAGCGCGGCGTGCAGAAGGCGCGCCCGCGCCTGATATTCGCCGGCGGTTCCGCTTATCCGCGGTCCATCGATTTCGCGCGCATGCGCTCGATCGCCGATGACGTCGGCGCCTATCTCGTCGCCGACGTCGCGCATTATGCGGGCCTGATCGCCACCGGGCTCTATCCGGACCCTGTGCCGCATGCCCATGTCATCACCTCTACCACGCACAAGACGCTGCGCGGTCCGCGCGGAGGGCTGGTCCTGACCAATGACGCCGAGATCGCCAAGCTGGTGGATAAAGCGGTCTTTCCAGGCACGCAGGGCGGGCCGCTGATGCATGTGATCGCCGGTAAGGCCGCGGCCTTCCACGAGGCGTTGCAGCCGGGTTTCATCGATTATTCCAAGGCCGTCGTCGCGAACGCCAAGGCATTCGCCGAGACACTGACGGCTGGCGGTTTGCGTCTCGTGACGGACGGCACCGATTGCCATCTCCTCCTGGTCGACCTGCAGCCGTTCGGTATAACGGGCAAGGAGGCCGTGGAGGCGTTGGAGCGGTTCGGCCTGACGGCCAACAAGAATGCCGTACCTTACGATCCGAAACCGCCGACGATCACATCCGGCATCCGCTTCGGCACGCCGGCCGGAACCTCGCGAGGCTTCGATGCGGATGATTTCCGTCGGGTCGGCGAACTCATTCTGACTGTGCTGAAGGGAGTGCAGGGCCAGGCCTTCGACGAGGGCGCGGTGCGCGATGACATCCGGCGCCTGGTCGAGGCCCATCCGGTGACGGCATAGGTCAAACCGCCGGCCCATCCCATTTCCGGTAACCGGCACATCCAACCGCGCGACCCAACCGGTAGTCAATGGAAACTGCTGTCGTCCCTCAAAGCATGGACGGCCGCCAACAGTGTTGGTCTAGCGAAACACTGTGAAGAACCGGACGTCACAGGCGAAAGACGACGACAAATGGATTTCGACTACGCGAATTTCTTCAAATCGACTTTGGACGCGCTCAAGCGCGAGGAACGCTACCGGATCTTCGCCAATCTTGAACGCCAACCCGGCAATCCGGTGCGTGCTTTCGATCATCGGACCGGGCGCGATGTCACGATCTGGTGTTCGAACGACTATCTGGGCATGAGCGTCCATCCGAATGTCGTGGCCGCCGCGTCCGAGGCGCTTTACGCCTCCGGCGCGGGAGCTGGCGGCACGCGTAACATTTCGGGCACCAGCAGCGAGCATGTGAAGCTCGAGGAGGAACTCGCTGACCTTCACGGCAAGGCGGCGGCCCTCGTCTTCACCTCAGGCTATGCGGCCAACGACGCGGCGCTGTCGACGCTGGGGAAGATCCTTCCCGAGTGTGTCTTCGTGTCCGACACCCTCAACCACGCCTCCATGATCGAGGGCATGCGGCGCTCGGGCGCGGAGAAGCGGCTGTTCCGGCACAACGACGTCGAGGATCTGGAGCTGCAATTGCGCAGCATCGCTCCCGGACGTCCGAAGATCATCTGCTTCGAAAGCTGCTATTCGATGGACGGCGACTATTCTCCGATCGCGGCGATCTGCGATCTGGCGGATCGCTATGGCGCGCTGACCTATCTCGACGAGGTGCACAGCGTCGGGCTTTACGGCCCGCGAGGCGGCGGCGTCGCAGAGGCGGCCGGCGTGATGCACCGGATCGATGTCATTCAGGGCACGTTGAGCAAGGGTTTCGGCGGTGTCGGCGGATATATCTCCGGCAGTGTGGAACTGGTGGACTTCGTTCGCAGCCATGCACCGGGTTTCATCTTCTCGACGGCTCTGCCGCCCGCCACGGTGGCGGGTGTTCGGGCGGCTGTGCAACACCTCAAGAGCGACGGAACCGAGCGTAGGGCGCTGCAGGAGCGCGTCGTGTCGGTGAAGAACAGGCTCGCCGCGACGGGCCTGCCGGTTCTTGACAGCCCCAGCCACATCCTGCCGCTCATGGTCGGCGATGCCGGCCTCGCCAAGCTCGTCACCGACGACTTGATGGAGAGATCCGGAATCTACGTGCAGCCGATCAACTTCCCTACGGTTCCGCGAGGCACCGAGCGGCTGCGCATAACCCCTCATCCACACCATACGCCGGCAGACGAGGAACACCTCATCGAGGCGCTGGTCTCGGTTTGGGAGCGGTTGGCCGTACCCGCTTTGAATACGCGTGTCGCTACATACGCCGGCCTGCAATGAGCTAGCTGATGGCGAAGCGGCCTTGTCCAATCGAGCTTCGCCATCTGAGCTACTTCGTGGCCGCCGCCGAGCACGGCAGTTTCCGAAAAGCTGGAGCCGCTATCGGCGTTGGCGCATCTGCGATCAGCCGGCGCATTCGCGATCTTGAAGACCATGTCGGGGTGTCGCTGTTCCATCGTCGCACAAATGGTGTGTCGCTGACCTATGCTGGCCAGAACTTCCTGCGCAGGGCGAGACAGGGGCTGCGCACGATCCAGGAGGGCGCCCAAAGTATCGGCTTGATCGGGCGCGGCGAGGCCGGCGTCTTGCGTGTGGGAATTTTCTCATCGCTGGCGTCTGGTTTTCTGGCCAATCTGCTGCATGCCTATGACGAGAGACATGGCGACGTTCGGGTGGATTTTGTCGACGGCAATCCAGCGGAACATGTGGCGGCGGTGCGGCAGCTGCGCCCTGATGTTGCGTTCATAACCGGAACGGCGGCGTGGCAGGATTGTGAAACGACGCAGCTATGGTCGGAAGGCGTGTTCGCGGTCTTGCCGGACAAGCATCCTCTCTCCGCAAAGGAGGAGCTCGGCTGGAGGGACCTGGCCGAGGAATGCTTCATCGTCAGCGAAGCCGCAGGCGGGCCGGAGATCCGCGACTATCTGGTCCAGCGGCTGGCGGAGCTCGGGCGCAGTCCGGTGATCGAACCGCAAAAGGTTGGCAGGGACAATCTGCTGACGTTGGTGGCGCTGGGCCGTGGCTTGACGCTGACGAGCGAAGCGACGACGGCCGCGCGATTTCCCGGAGTCGTGTATCGGCAGATGGCTGGCGAGAGCCTGCCCTTCAGTGCCGTTTGGTCGCGGCGGAATGATAACCCCGCGTTTCGGCAGTTGTTGAGTCTCGCGCGTGCGATGTCTCGGCCGGAGACCAGAGGACGCGTCACGCCGGTCGCGTCGGGAAACCCGACGCGCGTCTTGCTTTTGCAAAACCGCGATCTGTCCCGATGAACCGCTCCAGCATCGGCACGATCAGCCTGACGGGATCGGCGGCGGGCTGGCCGTTTTCACGGGCCAGCACTTCGGCATAGGCGACGAGATCGCGGTGAAGCGGCGCCGGCAGCTCCAGTGTCACCTTGACGGGCTTGTCGTCGGGGAGCGGGCCGAGTTTGAGTTTGGTCATGGTCAACCGCCTGCCGGGTCGAATATTAGATCTCGGGTTGTTGGTTTGCACGCGGAACTGAGCCAGTTTTTCCACCGAGAAGTGAGCCACCTCTAAGTATGGTTTTCTGATCAGGGTTTAGTCAAGGGATTGGCGTTTTGTCCTCTCTTCTGTGCTGCGGCTGCCGAGCTGGCCTTGAAGCGGAAGCTGTCGTTCCCTGTTTCCAGGATATGGCAGCGATGGGTCAAACGATCGAGCAATGCGGTTGTCATCTTGGCGTCGCCGAAGACGGTTGCCCATTCGCTGAAGCTGAGGTTGGTGGTAATCACAACGCTCGTCCGTTCATAGAGCTTGCTCAGAAGGTGGAAGAGCAGTGCTCCCCCTGAGGCGCTGAACGGCAGGTATCCCAACTCGTCGAGGATGAGCAGATCAAGGCGGACCAAGGTCTCTGCGATCTGCCCCGCCTTGCCTTTAGCCTTCTCCTGCTCAAGCGCGTTGACCAATTCGATGGTCGAGAAGAATCGGACCTTTCGACGGTGATGCTCGATCGCCTGGATGCCGAGGGCGGTGGCGACATGTGTTTTTCCTGTGCCCGGTCCGCCGACAAGCACGATATTCTGCGCGCCGTCGATGAACTCGCATCTATGCAATTGGCGCACCGTCGCTTCGTTGATTTCGCTGGCGGCGAAGTCGTATCCGGAGAGGTCCTTGTAGGCTGGAAAGCGGGCAGCCTTCATGTGATAGGCGATGGACCGGACCTCGCGCTCGGCCATCTCGGCTTTCAGCAACTGGGACAGGATCGGCACGGCTGCATCAAAGGCTGGAGCACCTTGCTCGATCAGGTCACTGACGGCTTGGGACATGCCATACATCTTCAGGCTTCGCAGCATGATGACGACGGCGGCACTGGCTGGATCATGACGCATGGCGACCTCCAACGATCCGGACACGCAGGCCATCATAGCGTTCGACATTGGCCTTGGGTTCGCGCAGCAAAGTCAGTGCCTGTGGCGTATCGACGTCGGGACCGTCAGTCGTCTTATCGTCGATCAGCATATGCAGCAGGTTTAGCACATGCATTTTGGTTGCCACGCCTTGATCCAAAGCCAATTCCACAGCACTGATGACGGCCTGTTCGTTGTGATGAAGGACGAGGGCAAGGATATCGGCCATCTCACGATCACCACCAGGGCGGCGCAGCATCTGCTCCTGCAGCTGTCGAAAGGCCAGCGGCAATTCCAGGAAGGGTGCGCCATTGCGCAGTGCTCCAGGCTTGCGCTGGATGACCGCAAGGTAATGGCGCCAGTCGTAAATCGTCCTCGGCGGTTTGTCGTGGCTGCGTTCTATGATCCGCGGATGTTCGCAAAGGATATTGCCCTCGGCCGCAACGACCAGTCGCTCGGGATAAATCCTCAGGCTGACGGGCCGGTTCGCAAAAGACGCAGGCACGCTGTAACGATTGCGCTCGAAGGTGATCAGGCATGTCGGCGAGACGCGCTTGCTCTGCTCGACGAAGCCGTCAAACATGGCGGGGAGCGCCATCAATGCTGCCCGCTCATCAGCCCAAACATCCGCGATCGAGCCGGACAAGGTGCCATGCGCTGTCTCCCGCCACAGGTCCTGGCAATGCTGTTCCAGCCAGATATTCAATGCCCCCAAATCTGGAAAGTCGGGCATCTGTTGCCACAGCCGCGGTCGGGCATCCTGGACGTTCTTCTCGACCTGCCCCTTCTCCCAGCCCGCGGCGGGATTGCAGAACTCTGGCGCAAAGACGTAATGGTTCGTCATCGCAAGGAAACGGATGTTGACCTGTCGCTCCTTGCCGCGGCCCACACGATCGACCGCTGTCTTCATGTTATCGTAGATGCCACGACCAGGCACGCCGCCAAACACGCGGAAGCCGTGCCAATGGGCGTCAAACAGCATCTCATGCGTCTGCAACAGGTAGGCCCTGACAAAAAACGCGCGACTGTGCGATAGCTTGATATGCGCGACCTGAAGCTTCGTGCGCTCGCCGCCTATCACGGCATAGTCCTCACTCCAATCGAACTGGAATGCTTCGCCTGGTCGGAAAGACAGCGGAACGAATATGCCGCGGCCCGTCGTCTGCTGCTCACGTTGCCGATCAGCCCGCCAATCACGAGCGAATGCGGCGACCCGACCATAGGAGCCGGTAAAGCCGAGAACCACCAGATCGGAATGAAGCTGCTTCAGTGTTCGGCGCTGCTTGCGCGACTTTCCGGTCTCGGTCTTCAGCCAGGCCGCGAGTTTGTCGGCAAAAGGATCAAGCTTGCTCGGTCGTTCCGGTACCGTGAACGTCGGCTCTATCGTACCCGCGCTCAAATACTTCGCGATCGTGTTGCGCGACAGACCGGTGCGCCGGCTGATCTCGCGGATCGACTGCTTCTCTCGCAGCGCCATGCGCCGGATGATGTTTAAAAGTCCCATGTGGATCACTCCGCTGCCCCCGTCGCTCACCGCGTTGGGGGGAAGGTTCACATGGCTCAGTTCTCAATGGAAATTATCTGCCTAACTGGCTCAGTTCTGCGTGGAAACCAACAGGCGAGCAGCACCGATTTGCCTGCGCCGGTCGGGCCGACGACAAGGGTATGG
Organism: Ochrobactrum vermis; assembly: GCF_002975205.1. NCBI lineage: Bacteria > Pseudomonadati > Pseudomonadota > Alphaproteobacteria > Hyphomicrobiales > Brucellaceae > Ochrobactrum > Ochrobactrum vermis. The sequence continues at coordinate 82,000 of NZ_PCOC01000003.1, forward strand.
CCCACGTCGCCGACGTGAATGGATAACCGGAACGGGGTCGAGCCTTCGGTCTTGCCATAAAGCAAGGGGGGCGCACCGAAATGCTCGTCCCGTTCCGGCCCCGCCCATACCGCTGAAAGCGGGATCATATGGGCGAGATTCAAGGTGCTGATGGGTGACTGGCGCACGTTGGCGTAGGCATGGCCGGGCAATGAGCCAAGCCAGGCATCGACTGCGTTGACCGTTTCGGGCATGGCGGTGAAGTCACGCCCCTGAACGATCTTCTCAACAAGCCGCAACTTCTCGTCGGCGATGCGCGGATCGGTATCCCAAACAGTGACGGTCGCCGTGACGTAGGCCATGCCCGCCACGTCCGCGCCGAGCTCTTGCAAGGCCATGTCTGCGTCGAGCGCCTTGTTGGCGGCGTCGGTGTCGACAAGCGCTGATGCTTCGTTCGTCATGACCTCTTTCAAGATCGCGGCGATGGATTTGCGCTTGGCGAACCATTGGCGCCTGATCTTGGTCAGCAGCCGGGTCGCGTCCGTCTTGTCCATGAGGATGGCGCGCGTGCTCCACCGGTACGGGAACGGCAGGCGGTTCATCTCATCGAGAAGGCCCGGGGTCGTTGCGTTCGGGAAGCCCACGATCGTCAGGATGCGCAGATGTTGCGCCCCGAGACGCGGCTCCAGCCCTCCGGTCAATGGCTGGTCGGCGAGCAGCGCGTCCAGGTGCATCGGCGTTTCGGGCACGCGCACACGATGACGGTTGGTCGAGATGGTGGAATGCAGGTAAGTCAGCGTTTCGCCGTCGTCCAACCAGCGGCACTCCGGCATGAAGCCGTCGAGCAGCGCCAGAACGCGATCGGTGCGGTCGACGAAGCCGCGAAGGATTTCCCACGGATCGACGCCGGTCTTTTCTCGACCCTCGTAAAGCCATGTTTCGGCGCGGGCGGCTTCCTCGGCTGGGGGCAGATAGAGGAAGGTCAGAAAATAGCCGGACACGAAGTGCGTACCGGCTTCCTCAAAGGCCGCCTTGCGCTCGGCGTCGACCAAAGCCGACGCAGCATCGGGAAAGGTGCTGTCAGGATAGGTCGCCGCTTCGCTTCGCTGCGCCTCTACGAAGATGCTCCAACCGGAGCCGAGCCGGCGGACGGCATTATTGATGCGCCCGGCGACTGCGACCAGCTCGGCGGCGACAGCGGAATCGAGGTCGGGACCGCGAAACTTGGCCGAGCGCTGGAACGAGCCGTCCTTGTTCAAGACGACGCCGCGGCCGACCAATGCGGCCCAGGGCAGGTAATCCGCCAGACGGGCGGAAGTGCGTCGGTATTCGGCAAGGTTCATCATGGCCGCACCCTCAAACGTTGAGAAAGGCCGGGATGCGCAGATGCCTGCGGCCGACCTCGACAAAGAGGGGATCGCGCTTGGCCGCCCATACGGCCGCGAAATGACCGATTGCCCATATGGCGAGACCAACCAGCCAGAGCCGCAAGCCCAAGCCCACGGCCCCGGCCAGCGTCCCGTTCAGAATCGCGATGGAGCGCGGTGCGCCGCCCAGCAGGATATGCTCGGTCAACGCGCGGTGGACCGGGGTGCTGAAGCCTGCGACTGCGTCGAGCTGTTCAAGACCTCCCGCCATCAAACGAGCGTCCCGCCGCCGAACGAGAAGAACGACAGGAAGAAGCTCGATGCGGCGAACGCGATGGAGAGGCCGAAGACGATCTGGATCAGCTTTCGGAAACCGCCCCCCGTATCGCCGAACGCAAGGGTTAGGCCGGTCACGATGATGATGATGACGGCGATGATCTTGGCGACCGGGCCCTCGATGGATTGGAGGATTTGCTGTAGGGGCTGTTCCCACGGCATCGAGGAACCGGACGCATGGGCGGTCGGGGCGAGCATGAGGCTGATGGCAAGGGTGGATGCAGCGGTCGCGGCGAAGCGATGGCCGCGCGCGAGGGTGCGGATCATTCGGGTTCTCCTGGTCTGGTTTCGATTGCGCGAGTGATGCGGTAGTCTCCATCCGGCCCCAGCCCCTCGACACGGGCGAGTTCGGCGAGCCGGCGCGCGGATCCGCGGCCAGACAGGACGGCAACAAGGTCGATGGTCTCGGCGATCAGGGCGCGGGGGACAGTGACCACGGCTTCCTGGATGAGCTGTTCGAGCCGGCGCAGTGCGCCAATGCCGGTGCCCGCATGGATGGTGCCGATACCGCCAGGGTGGCCGGTGCCCCACGCTTTGAGCAGATCAAGGGCTTCCGAACCGCGCACCTCGCCGATGGGGATGCGGTCGGGACGGAGGCGCAGAGAGGACCGGACCAGATCGGAAAGCGTGGCGACGCCGTCCTTCGTACGCATGGCAACAAGATTGGGCGCCTTGCATTGCAGCTCGCGCGTGTCCTCGATGATGACGACGCGATCGTCCGTCTTCGCAACCTCGGCGAGGAGCGCGTTGGTCAGCGTGGTCTTGCCCGTACTGGTGCCGCCGGCCACCAGGATATTGGCGCGGGCCGCCACGGCGTCGCGCAATGTTTGCGCCTGGTCCGCGGCCATGATCCCGGCCGCCACATAGTCGTCGAGCGTGAACACGGCGACGGCGGGCTTGCGGATGGCGAAGGTCGGGGCGGCGACCACGGGCGGGAGCAGGCCCTCGAACCGCTCTCCGGTTTCCGGCAGTTCGGCCGAGACGCGCGGGCTGCGCGGATACACCTCCGTGCCGACATGGTGGGCGACAAGCCTGACGATGCGTTCGCCATCGGCCGCTGTCAGGCGCTCGCCCGTATCGGACAATCCTTCAGACAAGCGGTCGATCCACAACCGCCCGTCAGGATTCAGCATGACTTCGACGACCGCGGGGTCTTCCAGAAACCGGGCTATAGACGCGCCGAGGGCGGTGCGGAGCATCCGCGCGCCACGTGCGATCGCTTCCGGTTTGTGCTGGTTGGAAGTCATGTCGGCCCCGATTTCTTAAGGGGCGCAAATGGTGCCCCCCGCATCGGGGTCGATTAAAAGAGCCTCAAATCCGGCCGGTTCAACAAGTTTCGGCCGTCGTAGTAGTGTAGGGTGTAAATACAGGAGAACGGCGGAATCGTTTGACCTTGGGCCGGGGTAAAGGGCGACCTAAATAGTCTCGCCGCCGTCGTCTGCGGGCTGGTCGATTCGGTCTTCTCGAGCGGCGACGTCTTCTGCAATCTCCTGTCGCAATGCCGGACCCTTCGCCAGCCGGCGGCCGAGCGCGGTGACGAAGGTCTCATAGCGTTCGGCGGCCTTGGCTCGTGCGGCTTGGGCGGCCGGCTCCGGCAGAGCGGGCGTCGTCGTCAGCCAGAAGCGAACGAAGACAGCGAGCGTTTCGACCGCGATGCCGGTGTCGCGCTCGAGACGGGCGATGCGTCGGTCGAGCTGATCGAGCCGTCGGGCGATGACGGCTTCCCGTCGCTCTGCCGTATCCGGGGAAAGGAAGGAAGCGATCGCCGCTTCGGCGATCAGCGACATCGACTGGTCCCGTCGCGCAGCATAATCGCCGAGATTGTTTCTGACTTCGGGATCGAGATAGACGGAAATTTGGTCCTTCTTTCTTGTGGCCATAGCGCTCAAAGCTCCATTCCATCCTTGGGGTTCATGGAGACCTGCCGGGCGACGCCCTGCATGACCCGGACGAGACGGCGGTTCTGTACGGCGTCGTCATCGGCTTCGTCGGCTCCGGCATCGAAATCGAACTCGTTGGCGATCGGCGCCTTCTTCTCGACTGGCCCCGCACGGGCCAGCTCGGGCTGCTTGCGCTTTTCCGAGCCCGTCGGGTCGTCATGGTCGCCGGCTGCGGATTCGAGAGGTTCGAACGTCGGTGTCGCCGGCAATGGCAAGGCGGTCCAATCGTTCGCGCGACCTTCAGCCGGCGTTGCGAGTGCGGGTGGCGGCAGGACGCGCTCGGTGAAGCGCGGATCTTCGAAATAGCGCGCCTTTTTCGCCCGGATCGGCGGCGTGCCTGCGACCATGACGATCTCGTCGGCCGGCGGAAGCTGCATGATTTCTCCAGGCGTCAGAAGCGGCCGGGCAGTCTCGGATCGCGAGACCATCAAGTGGCCAAGCCACGGCGCCAATCTGTGCCCGGCGTAGTTGCGCATAGCCTTCATTTCGGTCGCGGTGCCGAGGGCGTCCGATACGCGCTTAGCGGTGCGCTCGTCATTGGTGGCGAAGCTGACCCTGACGTGGCAGTTGTCGAGGATTGAGTTGTTCGGGCCATACGCTTTCTCGATCTGGTTCAGCGACTGCGCGATCAGGAAGCTCTTGAGGCCGTAACCCGCCATGAACGTCTGTCTGATGTTTAATCAATGTCTTTTTCACGCGAGGGGCGCGAACAGTTTCTCGTTTTTCGGCGGATCTGGAAGGTTGAGCCTTTTTGAAGTGCGGATTGAGCAATATCTGGAAACACGCATCAGGAATTAGGAAAGCATCCGGGACAGCACGTCCAGGAATTGGATGGAATGGGAGGGGCTCTGGTGGCGAAATGCTGTTATTAGCACGCGCTTTATTCTGGAACCGACGGGAAAATGATGCAGCCTGGGTGTGCAACCAGCTTACTTCATTTGGTGGAACGATACCGAAGCTGCTTTCTCGAAGAAGTCATAGCGGTGAGATACATTGCATCGCCGGTTAACCGGATATCGCTTTGGCTGGAGTCAACCATTATAGAACCGAGCGCACGTCTGTTTGAACGAAGTCGTCTCCTACATAGAGCAAGGGACAGCCATGCTCGTGAGCAACTTCATAGGAAAAGCAGTCACCATAGTTGAGCGAAGCTGGGTGAATGCCTTTGCCCCATCTGGCGTAAGCGTTAGCGACCCGGCGTGCGGAAGCGGCTGTCACGGATACGATTTCGAAGCCGAGCCCGGAAATCAACGCGTCAACCTCTTCGCCGACATTCCGTCGCGTAGCAACAATGAGGGCTTCAGTAACTGTTCCTGCGGAAATCAATAGCTCATCAGACTGTTCGATTGCCGTCATGCAAGCTTCGCCTTTGGGCTCATTGAGCACGATCGCCATGAGCGCGGATGTATCGACGGCGATCATATGGGCATCCCATCGTCGTCATAAAGAAAGTCCTGACTACGCGCAGCATTAGCTCCGGGTAATGCTTTCGCCGCCGCCGTTGCCCTCACCCTTTCCATCAGTGCGCGTCGGCCCTTGGGGCCGGGCGCTGCCGCAACGGCTATAAGCCGTGCGATCTCATGGCCGCGACGGGTCAAAATGACTTCATCCCCGGCTTCCGCTCGCTTTACCAGTTCGGTGAGCTGGCCTTTCGCGTCGCTGACAGATACGCGCATCGTCCAAGTTCCTTTGTGTTTCGCACATACTTAGCATAATAAATGGTCCATGTTATGGTCCATGTCAACATTGACCAGGCAACTGATATTGAATCTGATGGGTTGCCCGAACATTCCAGCCTATGAGGACGCATCATTTCCAGCGCATCGATTACGTATGCTTGCCGCAAAAACAACATGCAAGGACAGATGGCGGCAAATTATAAATGAAGTCGAACGCATTCGAATGAAACATCGTCTGACCCTTCAGGAAGGTGTTTCAGAAGCGCAATTCCGTGAAATGACCGAAGTAGGCGTGCGTCTTGTCGTCCCGGCTGGAATCCATGACGCCTATCTGGAAGCGGTGCGCCCACATCTGATCACGCTCGAGGAATTCATCGGAGATGTTCGCACGGCGTGATAGCGGCAGTCACTATGCTACGTCCGCTGCTAGGAAGTACGACAGTCATTTGTCCTCCTTACTGGTCGCAAGACCCGTTACCGTAAGACCATAAACGAAATGAGCCGCGGGAATGCACGTGGATTGCGCGATCTGAGCATGATGCGTTCAAGCTAATTGCCTTGTTGCGCCATGGCATCTCGGCATCTTTATTGATGATGCCGGAACATAGGCCTGCTTGGGTGGATTATGTTTTGGGTGTGGAATAAAGCAGAAGCCAGATGTGATCCGCTTTTCTCTGCTGTAACGGATATGTCCGTGAGGATTTGGGGCGAGGGGTATTCGGATTGCGGGCGGTTGAGTTGTTTTGCGGGGCAGGGGGCATGTCCCTTGGATTGAAATGTGCGGGTATCGACGTGGTCGGGGCATATGATGCCTGGGATCCGGCGGTGGAAACCTACTGTCATAATGTCGGGCGACATGTCCACAAACACGATCTGAAAGATATTTTCGCCGTTGCGCCTACGATCACCCGAATGGCCCCGGATCTGATCGCTGGCGGACCGCCATGCCAGGATTACTCGGTCGCGGGCAAGCGTGTGGAAGGAGAAAACGCGTCACTGACGCGGGCTTTTGCAATGCTCGTCTGTCTCGCCAGACCACAATGGTTTGTGATGGAAAACGTTCCACAGGCAGCCCGCTCCGAAGCGTGGGCGGATGGGCGCAAAATGCTGGTGCGGGCTGGATACGGATTAAGCGAGTGTAGGCTGGACGATCTCCCGGAAATGGAGCGATCGGTGCATAAGCGCTCATTGTCACGCTCCTGCCGCTCGTCTGGCGGTAAAGGCTGGGCATTTCAGGTCGTGATGCAATGGGATAGGCTGATATGACTTACAGGTGGGGCAACGTGATGTGGCGCTACCGGGTTTCAGGGTACCCGCATAGCGTATCAAATCAGGATGATTTGTAGTCATGCGATTCCAGCTTTTGGATTAACGTTGCGGGCATCCGGAAAACTGTTACCAAACCAGACATATCCGATACATCGATAAACGGCGTTTGCGAGTCGGGAACCGAGGCAGGACGGTCCTCCAGATTCAAACGCTGTTTGACGCCATATTCATTCCTGTAGGAGTTAATGGATTTATAGAATTGATTTACGTCTTGGGCATGTCGTTATGAGTTGCCCGCAACGCACCACAACGTGTCTGCACGTCATTCCAATTTGCCCGCAACGCATTTCAAATCGGGACAATTTGCATTAACCCGATTCAAAACCTCAGAAAAGCGTTGCGCGTTTCCGCACAAACGTTGCGAGATTCGAGATTTCCGTTTCAGCTACAAACGGCGTTCACCAGCTACGCCAAGCGCGGAGACAAGCGTTTTGTGCCAACTGGTTTCCGGCACACCATAGCCGCCAACAGAGCCGATAAACTGGAGCATCCGTGACGACAGACCGGTAGAAGACGGAATGGTTGCGTAAATAATGGGAGTGATAGGGGGGATGTCGACGTGCTTGAAGACAGCCCCAACTAGTGCGGTGGGATGATATGGTGCCTATACGAGCAGGATTAAGGTGCAAGCCAAAGCTGGGCGCAATGAACAGATCACCCGGCGCGAGGCGCTGGAGCTATCGACTGACCGCTTACAGTCTAAATATACGGGCTGAATGAGAAGCTTTGGAAGCGAGCTATACCAAGGTTCGGCATTGCTATTCTCCCCGCAGCTCACCATAGGTCGATAGCGTAGACGTTTTGCTTTTTTCATTTGGTGTGATCAAATGCATTCAGCCCATTTTTTGAATCAATTGACGCTGGGCGATACCGCCGTCTGAGTGGTGTTTGAACGTGGCATCATGGCCGAATCCAGTGCCTGCTGGCAAGATTCGTCGTCGCGCAGGATAGCGTGGCGATTCAGAGCATCCAGAAGCAAGGAATCGAATTGATCACCACGAGCGCTGAACCGCTCCTGCACATAAGAGGTCTTAAATTTCATACCAAAATAGACGCATTGCTCTGCGTCCGACCATGTTGGATCGAAAACCTCACCTTCACTGTTGACGAGCCAGGCATGGTGCAGCGGGATCGGCAATTCGAGATCGCAAGCGTAGCCTTCGACATAGCAGAACTGCTTCTGGCGATGGTTGCGAGGTGAAATCACGTCGGCCTGTGCATTCGCGAAACAGGCCTTGGGGATTGAGAATCGGGCGTTTTCGGATTTTGTCGATACACGCCAGAACTTGCCACGAGACAGGAGAGTGGTTGCCACGCCCCAACCCGGTTCTGTGCTGGTAGAATCCGTTATGTATTTCTTGAGAAGCGTGGCGATGCCCGCCAGGTCCCCGCTATAAATCTGCATGCAATAATCCTTTTAAGTAATACAGGCCCGATGAGTAACACGTCATCGTATGTAGAATGACACCATCAAAAGAACGGGTAGGCAAGCCCCTGAATCAAACAAACTGCGATACGGGCCGGGATATTGGTAGCACCATGTTTTTATGAACGGCGATGTAATTGCATCCCGTACCATCCATAGGCGCAGCAGGCACTGCCCTCTTTACCGAACGTGCCTCCACGATCAGTTCCCGTGCCATAGGCAGATGGGCTCCATGCCCGACTGGGTGTCCGTTTCCCTTCTACCCAAACCTGCGATTTCCGCATGGCACTGTTCAAGATTCGCAACCTGCATTGGTCACGGCCTGCGGCCTTATAATCGAAGAACCGTGAGCGAGCTCTAGCCGCTGTATCTGTTGTGAACAGTGCTATTGTTTTCCGTAACTTAAGAATGGCTGCAGAAAAAGCCCCCCTGGGTTCCGGAAACATCAGGTGTTCAAATCGATCATGGTGATGCGAACGGCGTTTGCGGTGGCTAGCCCTGGGAGCGATACAGATTGCAATGATTTTCCCGCACTGCATCTGGAATTGTGAGGCTGGCAAAATGACGTGCAGACACATCAATCCGGATTGTGGGCAAGTCACGTAGATTTTTTCCGATTTGCAGTAACTGGATTCTCAACTCGATATTTGCGTTACAGAGTTCCGGACATGTGTTGCCAGATCCGGGATCTCCGATTCAGCGGTAAACGCCGTTTGCGGGTAGGCGTGGGGTGGTGAAAAAATGCTTTGCGCCGACGGTTTTCGAGCTCAAGCTTTGATTATTGGTACGTAATCTGGAGTAGCCATGGCATCGAGCAGGCAGCAGTCGGAACGTTTGCGCAAGCAGCGCGAACGACAGAAAAATTATCGCGATCGTTTAAAAGCGGATCGCAAGCCGACGCGTGATGACATTGCACGGATCGTGCTGCATTTCATGGTGCTGCTTGCATCAGAAGCTGATGACCCCCGCTCTCTCGATCAGCTCATCAATCGCGTGCTGGAAGCCTTGAAAGAGCAAGGGTACGATGAAGACGCTTCTCTGGACGTCCTTGATGATCTGATCGCCAAATATACCAAAACGAATTGGGGCTTCCGTCGCAAGATGCATCTGGGGGCCGACAAGGTTCTTGATGGCACCGGATATTGAGTATCGCTTTCAAAGCCATATCGTGTTGATTTCAACCTGACAATTTTACAAACGCAGTTTGTATCTCTTGTCGGTCGTCCCCCCATTACTCCATGAAACGCCGTTTGCAGATGAATCGCATTGTTCGACGTTGGCGTTGAAGCGGAATATCGTCGAGGCTTAAGCAGGGAAACGACAGGGTTGCTCTGGATCGTTCGCGGTAGCGTCACTGCTATTCATGGCACATGTGCAGGATATTCCGCTCCTGAAACAGGTTCCACGGCCCAGCCTGTGGATAACTTTCAAGCTCCACATTACGGCTTCCTCAGGTGTTCATCACAGCGCAAAAGCCTGATGGCCACTACGTTTTATCACTGTTTTGGTGAAGCCAAAAAAGCCGGTAATATCCGGGACTTAGATAAAAATTCAGTCCGGAGATCTTTTTTTGTTCCGGATCCTTGCAGCGCAATTCAGATCCTGCAATAGTCACCTTGCCTGATCGATCAGGCGTCTCCATCCGGTGCTGGTAACACCAGAATGGAGACTGACTTAGCCTGCCAACAACAGGAGCCAAGCTATGCTGGTTATTATCGACATTCGTCGCGGATTAAAAGATCTGCACCCTGAATTCCACATCGGCATGGCGGCTTCACAGCGGGAATAATTTCCGCTTCTGACGCGTTCGGCGCTCTTTAAAGTCGAACTCCCCAATTTTCCATTTTGACACTCCGGTCGTGTGCGTTTGCGCGCAACGTCACGGCTTTGCTGTCTTCAAAAACTGACGCCGCTTGCAATGGCAAGCGCGACCAACACTTCACACCATTCAGCTCGGGCGATTGCATCGCTCTGGGGAAGGAGGACTTATGTTTGCAGAAACCGTCGTTGGCTACATCGACTTGATCGAAAACAAAATCCCGCAGCGCAGCTACACACGTGAATTAAACGCGGCGTTGCATCTGTCATGGCTCTTTCACCAGATTGACCAAGCCCCTGACAGAGCTAGCCAGAAGCGCACTTTATCAGCGCAAATCTGCCGCTGGGCACTTTGGAACAAAGGAGAAAAGATTATAGGTCTGATTGAAGAAGCATTGGCGCGCGTGAAGGTTTCTGACGATAAGGAACCGAGACGCTCGATGCCAATCACGCGTGATACATTTAATCATGTGGTCGAGGCCGTTGCGTCCAAATCTGCTCCGGCTAAAACTGATGTCGAGACTATTACATCAGCACTCCCGACAGGACCATATGCTTTTGATCTCGTGCACTATGATGCTGAGAACGCACAACTACTTATGTTGAGTATGGTCTACGGCGTTAGCACGCATAAAGTCGCGTTGGATCAACGGCGTGTTGAAGCATCGACTGTAGCACCTACTCTGGCGCGTCTGGCATCACAATACTACGGCATAGAAATAGCACAGTGTGAATTCGCGCTGATCGACCCGCTACTATCGGAAAGTCAGAGGAAGGATGGGGTGTGGGCACTGGCTGACCTAGATAGCTTGGTCGGCAAAGTCGGAATTGCGGAACAAGTGATGGGCGTGCAGGAAGCTCTCAGGGAAGAGCTTGTCATCTGGCTTGGCGACACATTCGCAAAAACTGAAGCAGAACAAGCGCGTCTGATCGATGAAGAGATTGCGAAGATTGCCATCGAAGCACTCGATCGCATGTCTTTACCGCAAGTTCGCGTGCTGACGCCTGGTGCCGTGTCGCACTGACGCGCTGGGGCAAGCGGGGCACTGGCCGCGTGTAAAGCCGACGGAAGCAGCTATCACGGACTTCTCCGTTATTCGTTGGCCTGGCACAGGATAATTGCTGCGGCACCGTCGAACAGGGACATCAGCCTTTTCAATTATCGGTTAACGTCAAACCGGTGAGAGCGGGTGCCATCGCGAAAATAGTCGGGTGTCGACAACAGAGGATCTGCTACATGGCGAATAGTCAACGGGCATCTCATTCCCGCTGAATGGCCAGCTTTGTCGTTCGACACAGATCAGAGGCGTTGAACGTCAGGATACGCCTATTCCCGGGCGCGTTATTGCGCGCCCAAACGATCCCTTATTTTCTTCATTCATCAGGAACACATCATGACGGTCACAATCAAAAACGGAAAATACAATCGCGAACAGCTCGAGCTTGAAATCAGGATGCTGAAATCTCTGGTCATGGATCTCGAGCGGATATTCCAGGGTGATTATCCGGATGAACGGATATTGGCAAATTCGCCAGCAATCACAAGCTGGAAGCTGAGCAAACGACCGGCAACATGTCTTGAAGGCGTGTTATTCGAGCATCCCCGGCTCGGCCCCATTGTGCCCAGCGGTATCACGTCAGAGCTCTGGCTTCTCGATCTCGACCGAAACTACGCGCGCACATTCAGCCGCTTTTACCGGCTTGGCCAAAAAGACATCGGGCAATGAGAAAGAATGAAACTGATCAGGCTGCGCACATCAATCGGCAGGACAGCCGATGTGGAAGTTTCTCCATGTCTGTCAGAAACGCGGCGGCCTTTCTTGGAAAACCTGACACGAAAACGGCTTCGATAATACGGATAGGAATAAGGGGAGAATGGCATGAAACTCTGGATCTGGTCTGACGTGCATAATGAACTACAGGATGTTGTCTATCCATCCCGTAAAGAAGCACCGGACTGCGATGTGATCATGATTGCCGGCGATCTCAATGCGGCGCCAGATCTCCACATAACGCTAGAATTCCTAATCAGGAGCTACGAAAAGCCGATTATCTATGTCCCTGGCAATCACGAATTTTATCAGAACAAATGGATTATGAACGACCGGGACCGTTCGCTTGAAAGCGACAGGCAGACCATCAAGGCAATCGAGGCGCTTTCTCTGCAATGGCCGCAGCGGTTTTATTGCCTCGATGCGGATGAGGTGATTATCGGCAATACGCGCTTCATTGGCGCAAGCCTATGGGTCGATTTCCTGATGAAACTCGTCGCGAAGTCTGATTTGCCGCAGCGAATGTGGATGGCGCGTCAGATGCTCAATGATTTTCATGCAATCTCCATGCAGGATGGCAAACGGTTCACGCCGGAGGATATGCTGGAGCTGCATCGTTCAGATGCAGCTTACATCCGACAAAAGCTGGCAGAACCATTTGACGGCTCCACTGTGGTATTGACCCATCACATGCCGCATCCCGATTGCACGCCGCCCGCCTATGCGGGGCAAGAGGCAAATTTTCTGTTTGCCTCTGGCGCAGAGGCTTTCAATGACATCCTGCATTCCGAACAGGCTCCGGATTTATGGATCTGTGGCCATACGCATCATGCCTTTGACGTTCAGATCGGCCGAAGCCGCATTGTCTGCAACCCTTACGGTTACAGGTGGGAACAGGACAGAAACGGATTTCGGTGGGACTGGGTGATAGCTATCGAATAACCCACTATGCACTGCACGGGAGCCTAACTGACACGGGGCTGATCTAATAGGTAGGGGGTGGCGACAACGATGTCGGTAGTAAAATCTGGACCGCAACCCATGACATGAACACTCTGGTTTGTGCTATTACGGATTTGTCCGTGATACGGTAGCATTCCGATCTCCAGGCCGCTTTTTCGTCGTGGTTGCCGAGCGGGAAGGAAAAATGGTGATTGGTGGACAGGGGCAAACGTCGTGTCTGCTATCCAGATCTAAGCCGAGGTCCATCAAGCCCGATGGTTTGGTCAGGGGCTTTCTGGCATTGCCCGGATCAATAGCGCTTTCAGATCGTCCAGATATTAAAATCCGCGATTTGATTGCGGATGCCACCGACGCGTCCCAACATGCGACATTATGTCATGAAACAGGTATTAAAACGCATCGAAATGAAGCCATTTTGGGGACGTTTGGGCGCCATTGGACCAGTTGCAAAAGCGTAAGCATTTGATATTATTGTAATAATGTGCTTTACTATAGAAGTCAGCGCTTTTTGAAGCTGACAGACAATCATTTTCAGGAAAGGATTTTTCAATGATTGGAACTTCGCCTTTAGACTACGGTATCGACAAAACGAGCAACGGTATTGCAGCGCGCATGCTCAAGGATTTTGAGGAGGGACATTTTTCGTTCCTCGCCGATGAGGCCACCGTCGAAAAACGCTATAATCAATCAGGACAAGGTTCGGTCTGGCACGATTTCAGACGAGCCTGTCGCGCTTATTCCACGCTCAATGGATGTGTGGTGATTGTTGACGACACCAACGAGTGTTTTGTCGAAAGCGTTGATATCAATGGTGAGTATCAATTCGATTTCGCGAATGAATTCGCAATCCGTGTAGCCACAACCTATCGCGAGCGGTTGCTCGCACTTGGAAAGCAAGGTTCTGTCCGGTTGACGCTCTACAGATTTCCCCGGGCCAACTACGAAAACACCGCATGGGGCCATTTCTGGGAGCGCGGAGAATATATTGGTGAAATGAGAATGGCACTCGCGTAAGCGGCCATTTGGCAACCCATAGTCTATCGAAATATAAAGCCGGGAGCACGCGTCATACGTGCTCCCGGTTTTCTTATTTGGGTTGCCGGCCTCAATTCGTCACGCCTGGTGAAACCCGGAATCAGCCATTCAGCACGGTCGTCGCGGACCTGGCGGATGTGACGGCAGGCTTCTTTGAGTGCGATCTGGACGATCGGCCCATTGCCTCAGGTTCTGCGCTCTTGGCTGTTTGTCAAACCGTACCGTCCCAAACCTGCCAGTTGTGCTCGTCGCAACGGTCGTATTCATCCAGTTACACAATACCGTTCAACGTGCCACGTTAAAAATTCTCATCGGCGTTCATGATCCGTTTGCGCCGGTGGCTGATTGGTCTCACAATATATCTATTGGCTTGTTAGAGATGATGAAATGTTAAAAGAAATTCCATGGGACATATTCGGCGAGAACGCGCAGGTGCTTGATGAAGCGGACATTCCGGTTAGTGACGGGTGTGCGTACTTTTGTATCTTGCAATATGAAGGTGTCGATCGGCTGATCTCACGGCTGCGCATTTTCGATCTGGATACCGAATACTGCTATTCGCTGTACGGTCATTTTTCGAAAATTAATGCGATCGCCCTTGCTGGTAGCTTGCCGCCGGCGCTCAAAAAATTCGACGGCGTGCGCTGCCAGGTTGGTCAGCTCGAAGTCAGTAGCGGGAGCTTCTATGGAGCCGCCCCCATGACCCCACCTGCAACCAAATACGCACTAAAAGTGGTGGATCCAGGTAACACGACGCTGGCTCGAAATGAGATGTACACAGTGTGGGGTTTCGGAATTCGTCCTTGTTCCGCACACGAAGTCGAAATCGCCACCTTTGCCGCAGAGGAGGCGGTGCGTCGGGCGATCGAAATCGCAGTCGAAGGTGAGTGTCTGACTGACGATAGACGGCCGTGAAAGAAGATCGGTGGCATTTGACCCGGAGAAGAATGAACGGTCGGGATCGGTTATGAGAAAACTGATATCACGAATTTATCCTTGATGTGAATCCAGCCATGATCTCCAGAAACACAAAATCTGTCCGTCGTCGAATGATTTGACACTATTTGTGTTTTTGGAGATTGGAGTTTCCGGCTCGGTTTTCGGTTTGATTTAAGCTGCTTTGGTTTGGTGGTTCAAGCGGCGTTTTTTGATGGTATCTCGTTTGATCCTTTCACGTTCGAGCAAGATGGTCTGGCCGCGTCCGAAGTAAACGTCGGCGGGCGTGAGGTTGTCGAGGCTCTCGTGGTATCGTCGGTGATTGTAATGTTCGACGAAGTCCGCGATCTGGGCTTCAAGGTCTTCCTTGAAGAAGTAGTTTTCGAGCAGGATGCGGTTCTTCAACGTCTGGTGCCAACGTTCGATCTTACCCTGCGTTTGCGGGTGACCGGGAGCGCCGTGGACTTGGTCTATCTTGTATTTGTCCAGCCAATCACCAAGGTCGGAAGCGACGTAACACGAACCGTAGCACCTACGGAAGGAAGAATTGGAGCCACCGAGAGAACGATGCGCGCAGCTTTTTTGCTGCAAGCGCGCATCGTTTGAGGTGGCCATGGCCAGTCGAAGTAACTCTAGAATGTGAGTGTTCGCAACTCATTCCGGAGAGACCGACCATGACCAGTCAGAATTCTATACCTGCCGATGCCGTGTTGGTAGCCATCGACATCGCCAAGGTTCGCAATGAAGTGTTGATCGAAGCACCCGGCCATAAACGCCGCCGTCGGTTGTCTGTTCTCAATACGCGTGCAGAACATGACCATCTGATCGAGATTTTGCAATCATATGACCGACCGGTGGTCTGCGCCTTTGAGGCAACGGGTAACTATCATCGTCCGATCGCCTGGCGGTTGGTGGAAGCCGGCTTCGAAACGCGGTTGGTGTCGTCGCTGGCGCTTGCCCGCACGCGAGAAGCCTTGCACAACAGTTGGGACAAAAACGACCCCAAGGATGCGCAGGTGATCCTGCACATGTTGAGGATCCACTCGACTCAGGTCTATCATGATCCCTTGCGTGCTGGCATCAACGACGTTCAGGAATTGTCGAAGACACACGAAGCCATTGCTAACGCCAAGACCGAGATCCAACATCGCATCCTGACGCATTACCTGCCGCTGTATTTTCCAGAGATCGAGCGTTTCCGGGGTAACAGTCGCAGCGACTGGTTCTTCGCGTTCCTCGATGCCTTCCCCACACCATCGAGCATCACGACACTGACGAAGGAGAAGTTCGTCGAAGCAGCATGGGATGTTGTCGGCAGGAAAGTGAGCAAGTCACAGATTTTAATGGATATTTATGAGACTGCCCGCACCTCTATTGGCTTGCCATTGCCGCCGGATGCGCCTGCAATTCGCATGTTTCGGATGGTTGTCGCCGAAGCCCGCAGCCTGATCCGCCAACGCAACGAGATCGAAGCACAGGCCGATGATCTGCTGCGACACAGCCGTGATTATCAGATACTGCGGCAGATTCCCGGGATCGGTCCGATCAACGCGCTAACGATCATTGCGGAGGCTGGGGACCTACGCCGCTTTCATCATCACCGTCAGTTTCTCAAATTCTGCGGGCTGGATCTGTCGACACAGCAATCGGGCCAGTATCGCGGCCAGACCCGGCTTTCCAAATTCGGCAACGCGCGGCTGCGGCGAACCCTGTGGATTGCTGGGCAAGTTGCCATCCGCCAGCGTGAGAACGGCTTCCGACATAAATTCGAACGCTACATCGCGAGAGATCGTGACAATCCCGATCTCCGCCGCAAGGCAATGACCGCTATTACCGCCAAGATGGCGCGTGTCGTACACGCTGTCATCAAAAATGGTTCAGATTACCGGCCCTTCGTTGAAGGGCGGGTACCAGGTGGAAGAACCTCTGTCAGTTAGAGCCGTGAGGGCATCCTTCGGATGACCCTGTAGACAATGCTTGGGTCTTCCACCTGGATCAGAAGCTCGTGTTAAGGACGGTGAGGGCCAAAATGATGGACCCTGTGTTTGCTATGGACGAGACCTTTTCCCATGCCAGTGGAAGCCGCCTGGTTCGACGATGTGACTTGACGAGCGTCATGCAGCGTGAGCATGCTGACGAACAGAGAAACTTTGCCTGCCAAGCCCATTTTCTTCCGCACTTAGGACGTTGTCCGACAGCAGGCGTGGCCGGTGCTCGACCTTGATCTTATCGCAGCCTGAAGCGGCCAGTGCCAGATCGAGCGTGTCGGTGACGTCATCGACTTTCATGCTGGTGCACAGCTTCCAGGCGATGATGTAACGGGAATAATCGTCTAGGATGGTCGATAGATAGAACCAGCCCCAGCCGATAACCTTCAAATAGGTAAAGTCGGTCTGCCACATCTCGTTCGGCCGTGTGGTCTTGTCCTTGAACTCGTCATTGGCATTGATGACGATATAAGCTGGCGACGTGATAAGGTCATGGGCTTTGAGCAGACGATAGACAGAAGCCTCTGATACAAAATAACTTTCCGTATCAGTGAACTTCACCGCCAGCTCGCGCGGCGACAGATCGGCATGATCCAGCGCCATTTCGATGATACGATCCCGGATATCGTCGGGGATACGGTTCCAAACCCGTGACGGCGCAGACGTCCGGTCTTCCAGCCCTTCGACACCCTGGGTCTGGAACCGGTCATACCAGCGATAGAAAGTCGGCCTTGGAATGCCGAGCCGGTCGAGGGTTTGTCTGGCCGACAGGTGCGATTGCTCGACCAACCTGATGATCTCAAGCTTCTCGGTGGCGGGATATCTCATTCGTCGTCGCCCCCATCCCCGATCATGCTTTTTTTGAGCAGGCGGTTTTCCAGCGTGACGTCGGCCAATGCTTCCTTAAGGTCACGGCTTTCACGACGTAGCGCCTTTACCTCGTCACTGGTCGCAGAACGGGCAGTGTCACCTGCAAGGCGCTTCTTGCCAGCTTCAAGGAATTCCTTCGACCAGCTATAATAAAGGCTCTCGGCGATCCCCTCGCGGCGGCAGATCGCAGCAATGCTGTCTTCCCCGCGCAGTCCTTCCAGAACAATGCGGATTTTATCCTCTGCCGAATAATGTTTACGCGTGGCACGCCGGATGTCTTTGATCGTTTTCTCGGACGCAGATGTCTGAGGTACGGTTTTCTGTCTCATCTTCGCTTCCTTTGAATAAGCTATGATGAGCCGAAAACCCTCTCTTCTCAATTAATCCAATTTGGTCTCATGGGCGTTGATCCGGGACAATTACGATGAGGGATATTCGATCTATTTTGCGATTGACCTTTGAACAGGGCTTATCTGTTCGAGAGGTTTCAGAACGTCTTCGAATGGGGAAGACCACTGTTTCCACCTATTTGTACAGGGCCCGTGAAGCGGGTCTCTGCAGCTGGCCTTTGCCTGTGGCCTATGACGATGACGCGCATCTCGAGAAAGTGGTGTTCAAACGAACGGGTCGGCCACCTCGGGACACGCAGGCTCCAGATTTTGCCTACGTTGCGCGAGAATTGAAGCGCAAGGGTGTGACGCTGACGCTGTTATGGCAGGAATATCGCGCAGTTCATCCGAACGGTTACGGCTTTACGTGGTTTGCGACCCGGTTTGCAGCTTTTGAACGCAAGACATCTGCAACCTATCGCAACCGGCATGAGGCCGGAGCGACGATGCAGACCGACTATGCGGGCCAGACGGTACCGATCGTTAATCCACAGACCGGAGAGGTCCGTCAGGTGCAGATTTTTGTCGCCGTTCTTCCGGCATCCAATCTGACCTTCTCCTATGCCAGCCTGAGCCAGAAGTTGCCGGACTGGATCGAAGGGCAAAAACGGGCGCTGAACTATTTTGGTGGTGTTACGAAGGCCATTGTCTGCGACAATCTCAAGTCAGGTGTCGCGGTTGCCCTGTGGTTTGAGCCGACGATCACCGCGACATTTGAAGCCTTTAGTGAACATTACGGCACGACAATCTTGCCAACGCGGGTAAAAAAGCCCCGGGACAAGGCCAAAATTGAGGGCGCGGTTTTAATCGCAGAACGCTGGATTCTGGCACGGCTTCGCAACCAGACCTTCTTCTCGCTGGAGGATCTGAATATCGCCATTGCCGGTCTTCTTGAAGACCTCAATGGTCGCGTCATGCGTCATTACGACAAAACCCGCCGTCAGTTGTTCGAAGAGATAGAGCGCGAGGCTCTAAAGCCGCTACCGGCGACAGACTTCGAATATGCGGAGTGGAAATCAGCCAAGGTCCATCCCGACTACCACGTCGAGGTGGCAAAGACCTTCTATTCCGTGCCGCATCAGTTGATCGGCAAAATGATCACCGTGCGCCTGACGCATCGGATGGTCGAAATATTCTTCAACCATAAGCGCGTCGCGTCCCATCGCCGCCGTTCCGAGCGCAACGGACACGTCACGGTGAAAGAACATATGCCCAAATCCCATCAGCGGCATGCCGGAATGAGCGCGGCAAGCCTGATCCGGCAGGCCAACGGCATCAGCACCAATACAGGAATTTTTGTCGAACGGGTCATCCGCGACAAACCACATCCGGAACAGGGATATCGCGCAGCGCTTGGCATCCTCTCCCTTGCCCGACGCTATGAACACGACCGCCTTGATGCCGCCTGCGAGCGGGCGCTTGTCATCAATGCGCTGACGTATACGTCGGTTCGTTCCATTCTTCAGTCCGGGCTCGACCGGGCGGGCACGGTCATGGAAACCGGCAAGCCGCTGCCCACTCATTCCAACATTCGCGGTCGCGGCTATTACCATTGAAATCGCTGGCAATAACGCTGGCGTCCTGCCTGAAGCCCCTGAGGCGCTACGCAATGTGGAAAGCTTCTCGCCCCAGGGGCCTCAGGCTTCATCGATCGAGCTGACAGCACGAAACGAAGTCTGTCAGCATCGCCAACCCACAGAAAGAAGGAATGACAATGTTGACCAATCCAACGCTTGACCACATGTACACGCTCGGTTTGTCAGGCATGGCAGCCGCCTGGCGAGAATTGGCGGAGCAACCCGAAGCCCGGGCGATGGAGAAGGAAGAGTGGCTGGGCCTCATGCTCGACCGGGAGATCGCCGTGCGCGCCGATAAACGGCTGACGGCGCGTCTGGTGGCGGCAAAGCTGCGCTTTCCGGAAGCCAGTGTTGAAGATATCGACTTCCATGCGGCCCGTAATCTCGACCGACGGGCGACAATGGCGCTGGCGCAGGGACAATGGCTTAAGAACCATGAGAATTTGATCGTTACAGGGAAGACTGGCACTGGCAAGTCGTGGCTGGCCTGTGCGCTGGGACGTCAGGCTGCCCGACACGACCACACGGTTCTCTATGTTCGTGCGCCCCGTCTCTTCGAAGACCTCGCCATGGCCAAGCTGGACGGTCGCTATCCAAGGCTCATGAACCGTCTGATGAAGGTCCAGTTGCTGATACTTGACCACTTCGCCACCCACACGCTCAACGATCAGCAGCGTTTCCATCTCTTTGAAATCATCGAAGAGCGATACCAACGAAGGTCGACACTCATCACCGCTCAAGTTCCTGTGAATACCTGGCACGACCTGATTGGGGATGCGACGGTCGCCGATGCGATATTGGACCGCGTCGTCCACAATGCTCATCGCATCAATTTAGAGGGGGATAGCATGCGAAAGGCAAAATCCGGCATTGACGCCGCGCCAGGCTTCAATCACGAAAACAACTGACAATGATCAAAGGACAGGCCTGAAAACGAGACGCCAAAAACTGTCCGCACTTTAGTGAAATCGCAACACGCGATTTAATGAAATCACTGTCCGTGTTCAGTGAAATACGCAGCCTCTTAGTGAACTCGCCCTCGTTCATGCCGGATGACGACGTGCCTGGCCTTCAGGCGGCCGACCTGATTGCGTGGTTGGTGCCCAGGGATGCCGTGAATGCCTTTGCTCAGACTGATCGAGCGAACCTGGCTGAAGCGGTTTTGCTAGACCGCGCACTATCCATGCCCAAGACAATGAAGATTTGGCGGGAGGAGGACGTAAAGGCGGCCTCCGATAGTGTAGCGGATGTCATTATGCAGCAAGTTGGCGAATCCTGACATCATTCATACACCATCATAAGACCGTGCGAACGCGGAAGTCGCTGTTGATGACACTATTAATGCCAGCTTTCAAGATACCGCGCGCTCGATTGTCTTGACTAGTTTGCCATTTGCCCGAGCCGCGAAAAGGACGGTGGTAATCTCAATAAGAATCCAAGATGCTCCCTGGTGATCGTAGCTTCCGATCAATCATCGTTCATCCCGTCTGCAAGAGCATCTTTTGGAGGAGGCGTGGTATGCATTTCGTTTGATTCATATGACGATCATACAAATCTAGCGAAAGCCGTTCAGCCGTTCTAGCCCGCTAACACGTTCGCATTACCGGCCGCAGGCTTACCTTAACAAGCCACCGGTAAAAGGTCGAATATAAGCAGGCATATATCAGCCCTTTCCGAAAGGAAAGGGTACGATTTCACCAGTGCCAGTTGACGCTCGTGATGAATGATCACTGCCAGCCCTCAGCGTAACTACCTCAGCCACCTCTCTTTCGAACCAACCTTTCGGTAGACCGCAAAGGGCCTCAATGTCCGCCGCTGAAACGGTAAACTCCGTCGCCAGAAGATCGGCTTTCCCCCTGATACCATTGTCGACGATCAGGGTCAGACTGTCACGCAACGCCTTGGGAGCCGGAATTGGCCACTGCTGATCAAGGGGCTCGCCTTTAGCCCAACCCTTGGCGGAGTAAAGCTTATACAGTTGGCGGGAATGGTCCTCCGGTATAATTTCGAGATCGGAGAGCCTCTTGATCTGTGCTTTGATGGAAACCCTCCAGCGCTCCTTGAGCGTCGTAAGCATTGCAAGTGAAGGATGTCTCACTTCGTGAGGGTAGCTCGTCGAGGGTAAAAGCAGAGCGCTTGCCAGTCGGAATGCTTGGTTCTCGATAAGACGAAGGTTTTCTTCGAACTCAGATTCCGAAACATTTTTATGCAATACCGCATGGGCCAGTTCATGCGCGGCATCCATCTGTCGACGAGGGAACGACATCTTGTCAGTCGCGAGCAGAACATGGGGGCGCTCATCGACGGGAGACCAACTGCACAGGCCGTCAAGCTTTGTAGTGTTCATTGTAATGGTTGCCACAACGATACCTATGCGCTCCATCAAGGCCACAACATCGCCGCAAGGACCTTCTCCCAGGTTCCAATGCCGCCGGAGTTGTAAAGCGATCCGCTCGATGTCGTCGTCGCGCAATTCGCTATAACTGCCTCCTGAAAGCACATCGGGAATATCTACCTCGGGAAGATCAACGTAGTGGCCGAGGACGAAACTGGTTTCCTGAAGCCAGTGCATCTGCGCCTTCTGGTAATTCAAGTCTCGAACCAGGGTACTTGCGAGCGATCGCAAAAATGTTGGCCTTTCGCTAGCAAAAGGCGGGCGTAGGAAGAATTCAGGCCGCACTTGAAGCTCGTTCGCGAGGCGGAGGAGTGTCGCATAATCTGGACTTTGATCAGCGCCTTCGTCTTCCCAGCGGGAGACGGAGGTAGGGCTCACACCCAAACGCCTTGCAAGTGCAGATTTTGTCGTCACGCGCCTTGCGTCACGCGCTTCGGTTAAACGGGCGGGGATGAATCCCGGAGTGCCAATTCTCATAGCCTTGAATCCAACAAGCTCCGTACTTGACGGTACGGAGCATCAAACGTTTTGCATGCTTTAAACTAATGGGTGACTTTATTCACCCGTGCCGTCTTCAGAATCTTCGTCTTGTCGTTTTTCTGGAGCAACAAACAATTTACGTGCCTCACGAAGTTTGACTACGCTACCTCCACTTTGCGAATCCTGCGGGCCAGTCGATGGTGTTTGTGCGCCATATCCACCCAGGAAACTCTCAAGCGATTCATAAAAGACAAAGTCTTCGTAGTCTGAGCCAATGACACCAATCGCGATCTCTTCGATCATCCCTGCGCGCTCGCGATCTCGCGCCGTCAGAAACAATGCGAAGATGTCAGTTGGTTGCGGGCTGCGCTCATCGGAGAAGAGGCTGGATTGAAGGCTAACATTCAACGTTACACCAGCCGCGCGGGACATGTTTTTCGGGGGGATCTTCTTACGCTCGGGCATGGAGGCGAAGCCAAGAATCACCCCGGTTTTAGAGCCAACAAACCTGGCAAAGGGCTGGAAAACCTTTAAGTTTGTCCCCACCATCACGCCGTCAGTCAGCAGGTGCCCACCGTGAAGCTGGACTACTTCTTCGTAGCCTTGCTCCTGCAAACGAAAGCGGATCTGCCCCTCGGCTTCTCGACTGCGCTTTGAATTTAACGAGAGCTCACGCCGCACAACGTCGTTGGCCTTCAATGCTTCTGCACGAAGCCGATCCTCTAGGTCGAGAAGAAGATCCTTTGGCACTGCATCAAGGATGATTTGGCGAACGTCGATCATGCGATTCCCTTTCGTGATAAAGGAAATGATATATAAATTTTTGCGTTTTGCAATGAACGATCTACAGTTTATCGCGCAAATGGGGATTCTTGCGAATTTCCATAGGTAAGAGCGAGGTTGCCGCCGTTCTCTGTGCTCATGGAATAGCGCGATGTGACTCGTAGATCTCGGCGCGAGGAGCGGCAGCCGACTTAGGGCGCTAACTCTTGAGGCGACTTGAAACGAAAATCTTGTGCGACAGCGCGTTAAGTCCCTTTTGAAGCCATGATACCATGCAAAGCGTAAAACTTCGGACTGGCAATCTGGGAATGATCCGTGCGGGCTTCGGTATTCTGCAATCGACAAGCACACCCAATAGCGGCGTGGCCAATGGGGCATTTCTGCCCTGGGAAGACCGGGAAAGGAAGGACTGGAGCTCAAAATATTATTGGTACGCTACGACCTCAATCCTCGCAGATTCCAGGTGGCATTGTCTCTGTGTTTTTGTCGCCAGCGATAGCCAGCATCGGATAAGCGGGCTACATTCGTGCCGGTATGGGCGAGGGGGTCTAGCTACGCTGCAGGTTTGGGAATATGTTTTGAAATAGACGATAATCAACAAACCTTGGCTTCATGGTGCAAGCCCCGCACATTGCGCGGTATTTCGAATATGTGCCTGCATTTCCTTCTTCGCACCCATGGGGTCATTAGCAGCGAGTGCTGCAATAATACGCCGGTGTTCGGCTATAGATTCTTTCATCCGCTCTGGAAGAGTTCTAGGAATGGGTTGGCGCTGTGTTTCAGCCAACTGATCGCGCATGGTATCGTAAAGTGTACGCAGTACTGCGTTGGAACAGGCAGAAACTATGAGGCCATGAAACTCCAGATCCGCTTCCACGTTCGATAAGCGATCCTGCAAAGCCCATCCCTCTTCCATCGCGCGTGTTGTTTCTTCCATCTGATGAAGCTGGAGCTGGGTCAATCGGCCCGCAGCTAAACGTGCGATTTCTCCTTCAAGCATGATGCGTGTTTGAAAGACATCAAATACGGAATAACTCTCCGAATAGCGCCAAGGCGCCATATTGCCTGACTGGTCGGATGCCGGACCGGCAACGAATGTTCCGCGGCCCGGTTCCGTCTTCAAAAGACCGAGCGTTTCCAATGTTAGCAATGCTTCGCGCAGAGAAGCGCGGCTGATGCCGAACTTTTGCGAGAATTCGCGTTGGGACGGAATTTTCTCGCCAGGTTGCAACACACCGTCCGTGATCATCGACTGAATCTCGCGCGCTACCGATTGCGGAACGAGTGTTTTGTTGAGCATTTGTACCTCTTTCCTGCCCGGCAAAGCGGGTTTCAAATATCTATTTCTCATTGATCGACTTGCAAAGCGCAAATAGATATGCTCATCTGGTCGAACTGGTCAGACCGGTATGACCATGTAAAAGAGCTTTCCACAGAAAAGCAAGGGGAACCAAATGACGCAGAGAACGAAATTCAAGTCCATGCTGCTATCGGCAGCCATTTTTGCAGTTAGTGTCGGTGCCGGTCATGCTGCTGATCTGACGGTAGGAGCCAATATCGGCAATGTACCGTGGGAATTCCAGGACGCAGACGGCAAGATTACTGGTTTCGAGGTTGATCTCGTCAACGAAATCGGCAAGCGGCTGGGAAAGTCCGTTGAGTTCGTAAACACGCCGTTCAACGGTCTATTCTCGGCCGTTCAATCGGGCCGGATCAATATTGGTATTTCGTCGATTACCATCACCGACAAGCGACTGGAGTCTGTCGCTTTTGCGCAGCCTTATTATGACAGCGACCAATCCCTCACCGTTACAGCATCGACAGGTATAACGGGTCTCAAGGAGATGGAGGGCAAAGTTATTGGGGTTGATACCGGTTCAACCGGTGATATGTGGGTCGAAAAGAACAAATCAGATTACAAGTTCGGTGAAGTACGTCGTTTCGAGGGACTTTCGCCAGCGATGCTGGATCTCGTTGCAGGACGGATTGATGGTTATATTAGCGATATCCCTGCGCTCCTCTATTACGTCAAGGACAAGCCTGACTTGAAGGTAGTTGAGCGGATCCCCACTGGCGAGAAATACTCGATGATGTTCAAGAAAGGCGACCCTCTCGCCGCAGAAGTGAACGCCGTCATCACAACGCTTAAGGGTGAGGGCTTCATCGCAAAACTGCACGAAAACTGGTTCGGTGCAAAAGCCGAGGACGCTACCTCAACGGTTGCAGTGTTCGACATACCGGGTTCCAAGTGAACTGACAATTCCGCGGGGTTTCAGCCCCGCCGGTTTTCTGAGGGAGCCAATCGGCATGAATCTCATCGATACCTTCTTTAACGTCAGAGTGTTGCTCGATAGCTTGCCGCAATTATTATGGGGACTGCTCGTTACGCTCAAAATTGGCGTCACGAGCATACTCTGCGGATTAGCTGGGGGGCTTTGCCTCGCTGTCGGCCGTCTTTATTTGTCGGCCTTTTTTAAGTCATTGATCCGGATCTATATTGACTTCTTCCGATCAATACCGCTGCTGGTACTTTTGATCATCGTCTACTACGCGCTTCCCTTCATCGGGATAAAGTTATCTCCATTTCTGTCTGCAGTTACCGCGCTTAGCCTTGTTTCGGCTGCCTATACCGCGGAAATCTTCCGCGCGGGTATCGAGGCAATTCCCAAAGGGCAGTTTGAGGCATCGGCGGCACTGGGCCTTTCAAACAGATACATGATGGTCGACGTTATTCTACCCCAGGCGATCCGCGTTGTTATTCCACCGCTCACCAATAATTGCATCAATGTTCTGAAGGATACTGCGCTTGCTTCTGTTGTTGCGATGCCAGATCTCCTGAAGCAGGCAACCCAGGCGCAATCGCTGGCCGCCAATCCCACGCCTCTCATTGGTGCGGCCGCCATTTACGTTGCGTTGCTTTGGCCACTGGTAAGCGTGGTTGCCAAGTTTGAAGTATATTTCAGCCGGGGGAGGCGCTGATGACTGCTCTCATTTCCATCCGCGGACTGAAGAAGGCTTTCGGCCACTTCACGGTTCTCCACGGCATCGACTTTGATATCGTCGAAGGAGAGGTCGTCTGTGTCATCGGTCCTTCGGGTTCCGGCAAATCGACTTTGATCCGATGCATCAATCATCTGGAATCTTTCGACCCTCAGAGCATTGTCACCGTCGACGGCATCGCGGTGGGCGAGGGCGCTGGACTTGCCAAAGTACGCGCTGAAGTCGGCATGGTATTCCAGTCATTCAATCTCTTTCCGCACATGACGGTGTTGCGCAACGTCATGCTGGCTCCGATCCGGGTGCGCGGCACGGCTCCTTCGGAGGCGGAGCGCAAGGCACGGGATCTGCTGATGCGTGTCGGTATCGCCGAGCAAGCGGACAAATATCCTTCTCAGCTTTCAGGGGGACAGCAGCAGCGTGTGGCCATTGCTCGCGCCCTTGCCATGGAGCCGAAGGTGCTTTTGTTCGATGAACCAACCTCTGCCCTTGATCCAGAAATGGTGGGGGAAGTGCTCGATGTGATGCGCAGGCTCGCCGGAACAGGCGTTACCATGATCGTTGTGACCCACGAAATGGGCTTTGCCCGGCAGGTTGCCGACCGCGTCATTTTCATGGACGGTGGGCTCATCGTCGAGGCGGGAACGCCTTCGGAAATATTTGATACGCCCCGCGAAGATCGAACACGCTCTTTCCTGCGCGCCGTTCTCAATCATTGAAACATCACTCGTTTAAGGAACAAAGGAATGGCTAATACAACGCCACTCGACCTGGATTTTGCACGCAGTCAGTTTCCCGGTCTGGGACGTGGCTGGACTTTTTTCGATAATGCCGGAGGATCACAGATTGTCCAAGGCGCACTAGACCGGATAAACACATTTCTGATCGAGAAGAACGTTCAGATCGGCGGCTCATACGCTGTTTCCCAGGATGCTGCAAAAGCACTCTACGAAGCACGCACCGCTGCTATGCACCTCGTCAACGCCAATCGGCCGGAAGAGATTGTGTTCGGCAGCTCAACCACTGTGCTGCTGCAGAACTTGGCCCGAGCCATGACGGGCCAGTTCAAACCAGGTGACGAGATAGTCGTCACCGTCAGTGACCATGAGTCTAACATCGGTCCCTGGGACCGGTTGCAGGCGGCAGGCATTGTTGTGAAGTTCTGGCCGCTCGACAAGAAGACCCTTACGCTGGAACTCGCCGATCTCGAGCCGTTGATGAGTGCGCGCACGAAGCTTGTTTGCGTCACTCACGCCTCGAACATCCTGGGATGGATTAATCCCATTCGGTCAATTGCCGACTTCGTTCATGCGCGGAACGCGAAATTGTGCGTTGATGCAGTAGCTTATGCTCCGCATCGCGCTGTGGATGTCCAGGCGCTGGACGCTGACTATTATGTGTTCAGTCTCTACAAGACTTACGGGCCGCATTACGCGATTATGTACGGGAAATATGATCTGCTGCTGGAGCTGGATCCTCTGTACCATTATTTCTATGGTAAGGACAAAGTTCCCGGCAAACTCGAACCCGGCAATCCCAATTACGAATTGGCCTATGCGACCTGCGGCATTGTCGACTATCTCTGCGAACTCGGTAGTCGGGCTGGCGCGATGGGCTCAACGCGGGAACGGATCGAGAAAGCCTTCGAAGCTATTACGCAACACGAAGATGCCCTAACGGACCGTTTTCTTGACTATTTGCGATCGCGCAATGATTGCGAAATCATTGGCGAGCTCGTTAATCGCGACAGCAGGCGGGTCCCAACGATATCCTTCCGCATTGATGGATCCGATGCGGCCGAGATATGCAAGGCCATTGACAAGGAGAACATCGCCATCCGCTTTGGTGATTTCCATTCCAGAAGACTGGCGGAATATCTCAATGTTACCGATCATAACGGGATGCTACGCGTCTCGATGGTCCACTACAACACCATTGAGGAAGTCGATCATCTAATATCCGCTCTCGACAATGTGCTCTCAAATCGCGGGGAAACCATCAACGACGAGCAGTCCGCGCGCTGAAACCCTGTTAGGAGAATTGATATATGCATTTCGATACGGTCATACGCAATGGAACTGTTGTGACGGCAAGCGATCTCTTCAGGAGTGATGTCGGCATCATTGACGGCCGTATTGCCGCTCTTGCCTCAAGCTTGCCCGACGCCGACGAGACTATCGATGCCACAGGCATGTATGTCATGCCAGGCGGGATAGACAGCCATGTCCATCTTGACCAGCCATCAGGCCCCGACATCGTTATGGCTGACGATTTCGAAAGCGGGACCAGGTCCGCGGCGATCGGCGGCAATACCACGGTCATTACCTTCTGCATGCAGGAGAAGGGGCAGAGCTTACGGGATGCGCTGCGCGTCTATCACGCTAAAGCCGAGGGCCGATGTCATATCGACGTTTCCTTCCACATGGTGATCACCGATCCTTCACCTCAGGTTCTTGGTCAAGAGCTGCCGGCAATTGTTGCGGATGGTTATACCTCGATCAAGGTATTCATGACCTACGAAGCGCTACGACTTCGAGACGATGAGATTCTGTCTACCCTTGATGCGGCGCGGCGGACCGGTGCACTCGTGATGGTGCATTGTGAGAACGAAGACGCAATCAAATACCTTATAGACAGGCACGAAGCGGAGGGGAAACTCGAACCTAAGTACCATGCGACAACCCGCCCAATCGCTGTCGAACGCGAAGCAACACATCGGGCGTTGTCACTAGCTGAAATCGCAGAAACCCCAATTGTCATTGTTCACGTCTCAAACCGGCAGGCGATGGAAGAAATCCGACAGGCCCGAAAGCGCGGACAAAAGATTGTGGGCGAAACCTGCCCACAGTACTTGATGCTAACGGCAGATGATCTTGACGCTGAGGCACTCGAAGGTGCCAAATATGTCTGTTCGCCTCCTCCACGTGATCAAGAAAGTCAAGAAGCCTGTTGGGAGGGAATCGAACAGGGAGTTTTTGACCTGTTTTCGTCCGACCATTGCCCGTTCCGTTTTAATGACCCGGAGGGCAAGCTCAACGACGACGGTAGGCGACACTTCCGGTGGATCCCGAATGGCATCCCTGGGGTTGCCACTCGCCTCCCCATTCTTTTTTCTGAAGGAGTGATGAAAGGCCGGATCGATCTCAACCAATTTGTCGCAATAACCTCGACCAACCATGCCAAGCTCTACGGCCTTTATCCCCAGAAGGGAACAATCGCCATTGGCGCAGATGCGGATATCACGCTATGGGATCCACACCGGATCGTGACACTCACGAACAAGATGCTTCAGCACGGTGCTGACTATACCCCTTACGAGGGTATGACAATTAGCGGCTGGCCCGTGCGGACGATGGTAAGGGGAATAACCATAGTAAAGGATAGAACGCTCTCGGGGCATAAGAACTACGGAACTTACCTCAAGCGTAGTTTATCGTCTCTGACGCGCTTCTCGGGTTAAGTTTTGTAATTAATTATTGCAATTAGACTCGGTTTGAAGGCGATTGGGTAGTCACGTTGAGTTTGTTGACCCGCAATCTGAAGCACACGATATCGAACACCATGCACTCTAAGGTACGGTTTCCAGATCCGTTTCTGATACTCACGCTGGAAACTCGGCAGCTGAATAGCCCCGAGTTTCGTAGACACCCTCGGGTTATATTTTCTGCTGCTTCTCGAACTCGACTGGCGACAGCATCCCGTTCCTGACGTGTTTGCGTTTTGGCTTGTAGAACATTTCGATGTAGTCGAACACGTCCTGACGAGCTTCATCGCGTGAACGGTAGACCTTGCGGCGTATCCGCTCTCGCTTCAGCAGGTTGAAGAAGCTCTCAGCCACCGCGTTGTCATGGCAGTTGCCCCGGCGGCTCATCGAGTGAACCAGATTGTGGTGCTTGAGGAACAAAGCCCAGTCCATGCTGGTGAATTGTGAGCCCTGATCCGAGTGGATCAGCACCTTGTCTTTCGGTTTGCGCCGCCAGACCGCCATAAGAGGCTGGTCAGGGTTGCAAGCGAGGAATGGGGGCGGGTCGATAGGTGCCCTTCGGCTTTAGCTTTGAGAGTGCCAAATGTCATTGATCTGGCCATTTCACTCGGTCGCAGCCAACCGAGCCAACGCTTTTTCCCGACGCGCGATAACTTCAGGATCGTTCATGTAAGCGGTGCGCGATTTGCGCTCACGCTTCTGATACCCGTTCCCGACACTGCCATCAGGCACGCCAAACAGATGGTTCGTCTGACCTGTGCGACGGGGACCGCTCTTGCTGCGTTGCAATTCCCGGCCTGCCTGCATCTCGGCCACAATCGAAAGCATGTCATCCAGTCGCTTGTTCTCGACAACAGGCGAGCGATGAACAGAACGAAGCTTGTCGAATGTTCTGTAGGGCAGGGTGTCCGTACCATGCATGATCTCCAGACGGCCATCCGGATAGTCGCAGACAATCACCTTTTGTCGAGCCAGCCGCTTTGCAAGCTCCGTCGGCTCCAGGATGAACAGCACCTTGTCGTAACGCAGCGTCAGTGTTTGCGACAGTGTCCGTACTTCCTTCCGGCACATCGCACCATCGATGTTCTCATGCGCGGCCAGCGGTCGATGCATATCCTTCGGATTGCGCGGCTCCTTGCCAAAACGGGCATTGAAGTCTGCAATATATTCCGGCGCATATGCATTGGCTGCTTCGATCGTATCAATGCCGCGCAGTCGCAATTCCTTGACCAAACGATCCTGCAAAGTTCTGTTTGCCCGCTCGACACGGCCTTTGGCCTGCGGGGTATTGGCACAGATAATGTCGATGTTGAGTTCATAAAGCGCCCGGCCAAACTGGGTCAGACCGCTCGTGCGATCTTTCTGCGAACCATGGGTCGTGCGAAACACACCATGCTTGTCACTGTAAAAGGCCAGCGGCTTGCCCCATTGCCGCAGGTAGGCCTTCGTCGCATGAAAATAATCAAACGTGTTCTCTGATCCAGCGAAGCGCAAATGCAGGAGCTTGCCCGTGGCATCGTCAATATAAACGAGGAGGGCGCATTTGGGACCCCGCTCCTCAAACCACCAATGATGCGAACCATCGATCTGTACCAGTTCACCAAAGCAATCACGCCGACCGCGCGGCTGATGCAGTTGTCGCTTGCGTTCGCGCCGTGACGTCCACAAACCCGCCACCGTCATCCATTGCCGCAGCGTCTCCTTGCTGACCGAAAGCTGGTGGCGTTCGACAAGTTTCTCACAGGCCAGTGTCGGCCCAAAATCCCGATAATAAGCCCGTATCAAATCAAGCACCGCATTCCGGAAATCCTCGCTGTAACGACGATTGCTCGGGCGTCCGCGTCGTCCCGAAATCAGGCCCGAATGCCCAAGCTTGTCGTAAGCCTGTAAAAGACGATGGATCTGGCTGCGGCTGAGATCCAGCAATGCAGTCGCCTGGATAACCGTCAGACGACGATCTCGAATCTTCTGAATGACTTCCAATCTATTGAGTTCTTTCTGCGACATCGTAATCAAACAAGACATGGCAACTCTCTAAACGGATACGTGTGAAGAGCCGCCAGTCTTCCTTTCCTCGTTCGATCTGAACAGGGCACGCGACCTAAAAATGTCGCATCTCTATCTTGCCCATCTGTCGCATCTGTATATTGCTGTGTGAGTTCATGCTGAACCGCGACTTTTAGAGTTAGAGTTTATTCATATCAATGTCTGTTTGCGACAAGTTTCTGACGGAAGATCTCTGCCGGTGTTTTGTAACCCAGACATTTGCGCGGCGTATTGTTGAGGCGACTGCAAATGAATGTCAGATCCCGGTCAGTTATTGCCAGCGGATCGATGTCTCTTGGAAGCCAGCGTCTGGTGCGTCTGTTGGTGTTTTCGACAGTGCCTTTTTGCCAGGGTGATTGTGGGTCGCAAAACCATGTTTGCGATCCGATACCGGCCTGCAGATAGGCCCATTCCGTGAACTCGGTGCCCCGATCAAAGGTGATCGACCGGCGTGCAATACGGGGAAGGGGTTGCAGCACGGTAATCAGTCCATTCATGACAGCACGGGACTGACGATCATTGTTGCGCAACAGGACGGTAAAGCGGCTGACCCGTTCGACCAGAGACGTTACATTGGCCTTGCCGAACTTCTTGCGAAACTGGATCAAATCACATTCCCAATGCCCAAACTGTTTGCGTTTGGCCACTACGTCTGGACGGTGCAGGATGCTCAGTTCCGGCGAAAAACGGCGTCCATGACGTCGTCTTGCATGTCGTGGCCGTCGTTTGGTACGGCGCTCGGGCAGATGCTTCCAAAGCCCATCTTTCCGACCCTCGGCAGAATAGACAAACTGATAGATCGTTTCATGGCTGACAGAAATGGGGTGACGTTCCAACCGCATTCTGCCGGCAATCTGTTGTGGTGACCACCCATGGCTTATGCGGTCGACAACCGATTGACGCAAATGAGCAAAACGAATGAGCTTGCGTTGCCGCGATCGCCGCTCACGCGCTTTCTGATCCGCAACCGTGCAGTAATAACCGGTCAGATCCTTGATCTCATCATCGTTAAACCGATTGCGCTTGAGCTCACGGAAAATGGTTGAACGGTGACGGCCAAGTTTCTCGGCGATAGTTTCGACAGAAATATTTTCCATACGCCAGCGCGCGATCTTGCGCCGCTCATCCAAGTCAATATGCGAGTAGGTCCTTTGCATGACAGGTTCCTTGCTTGGGATAACTCATTGTTATCGCTTGCAAGTCGCACTTCAAGCTAGAACCCACCCTGTTATAAATGCTGTTTTAGCAAGTTAAAGTTGCGACGTTCCCAGCAAATTACAGATGCGACAGGTGCTGGCGTTCAGCCCCCATTCCGAGAGGCTGGTCGGGGTTGCAAACGAGGAATGGGGGCGGGTCGATAGGTGCCCTTCGGCTTTAGCTTTGAGATTGCCAAATGTCATTGATCTGGCCATTTCACTCGGTCGCAGCCAACCGAGCCAACGCTTTTTCCCGACGCGCGATAACTTCAGGATCGTTCATGTAAGCGGTGCGCGATTTGCGCTCACGCTTCTGATACCCGTTCCCGACACTGCCATCAGGCACGCCAAACAGATGGTTCGTCTGACCTGTGCGACGGGGACCGCTCTTGCTGCGTTGCAATTCCCGGCCTGCCTGCATCTCGGCCACAATCGAAAGCATGTCATCCAGTCGCTTGTTCTCGACAACAGGCGAGCGATGAACAGAACGAAGCTTGTCGAATGTTCTGTAGGGCAGGGTGTCCGTACCATGCATGATCTCCAGACGGCCATCCGGATAGTCGCAGACAATCACCTTTTGTCGAGCCAGCCGCTTTGCAAGCTCCGTCGGCTCCAGGATGAACAGCACCTTGTCGTAACGCAGCGTCAGTGTTTGCGACAGTGTCCGTACTTCCTTCCGGCACATCGCACCATCGATGTTCTCATGCGCGGCCAGCGGTCGATGCATATCCTTCGGATTGCGCGGCTCCTTGCCAAAACGGGCATTGAAGTCTGCAATATATTCCGGCGCATATGCATTGGCTGCTTCGATCGTATCAATGCCGCGCAGTCGCAATTCCTTGACCAAACGATCCTGCAAAGTTCTGTTTGCCCGCTCGACACGGCCTTTGACCTGCGGGGTATTGGCACAGATAATGTCGATGTTGAGTTCATAAAGCGCCCGGCCAAACTGGGTCAGACCGCTCGTGCGATCTTTCTGCGAACCATGGGTCGTGCGAAACACACCATGCTTGTCACTGTAAAAGGCCAGCGGCTTGCCCCATTGCCGCAGGTAGGCCTTCGTCGCATGAAAATAATCAAACGTGTTCTCTGATCCAGCGAAGCGCAAATGCAGGAGCTTGCCCGTGGCATCGTCAATATAAACGAGGAGGGCGCATTTGGGACCCCGCTCCTCAAACCACCAATGATGCGAACCATCGATCTGTACCAGTTCACCAAAGCAATCACGCCGACCGCGCGGCTGATGCAGTTGTCGCTTGCGTTCGCGCCGTGACGTCCACAAACCCGCCACCGTCATCCATTGCCGCAGCGTCTCCTTGCTGACCGAAAGCTGGTGGCGTTCGACAAGTTTCTCACAGGCCAGTGTCGGCCCAAAATCCCGATAATAAGCCCGTATCAAATCAAGCACCGCATTCCGGAAATCCTCGCTGTAACGACGATTGCTCGGGCGTCCGCGTCGTCCCGAAATCAGGCCCGAATGCCCAAGCTTGTCGTAAGCCTGTAAAAGACGATGGATCTGGCTGCGGCTGAGATCCAGCAATGCAGTCGCCTGGATAACCGTCAGACGACGATCTCGAATCTTCTGAATGACTTCCAATCTATTGAGTTCTTTCTGCGACATCGTAATCAAACAAGACATGGCAACTCTCTAAACGGATACGTGTGAAGAGCCGCCAGTCTTCCTTTCCTCGTTCGATCTGAACAGGGCACGCGACCTAAAAATGTCGCATCTCTATCTTGCCCATCTGTCGCATCTGTATATTGCTGTTATAAATGCAAATCAGATAATATGTATTATGGAATTCATTTATTCTAACACAATGGTGTCGTGTGTCAGGTTTCTGTACTGCGGCTTTCACACGCTACGGACCAGTATCGTTCGTTCGCAGATCAGGTCCAAATCGGTTGCAAGAGTTCGTAATACCCGACCCCTAGCAGGTTTTCCTGTTTGTGTTCTGGTCGATTAATTTCCGTATCCTTCTTTGCACTTGTCGCATTCAGAAGCCGTTCACTTTCGACGGCATATGGGAGATTTAGATAGCAGGCGTCAGACCGTAAGCTTCTCCTTTTGTCGCCAGCCCAAATTCGACGCGGCATCTCATTGGTAACGGCAATCGCCGCAGCAATCCGTAGTTTTCTGTTCAGCTTGTCCTACAGCCAGCCGTCCGGTTTCCACTTAGCGGTGCATGCTGACGATCACACTCGTAGCTCCGATAGTCAGTAACTGACGCATGTCGCGCTGCCCCATCTTCGATATTCGTCCTATTTTCTCTTTCCCACCCGATGAGTATTGCCGTAGAATCAGTCCCAGCCAGGCCGAGAAGCCTCGACCTTTATTGAAGGTATCCATAGCAGGAGCGAAACTTCGACTGCCTTGGCACAGATCGGCTCCACGCTGGGCATCGTTTGATGGCTCCTCGCCGTCCCGATTTCCCGGTTGACTTGCCTAATCTCTGCATCATTTGCTCGATCAGAATGGTAAGTGCATCGATGCGGTTCAGATGCAGGTGGGCCAACTCTCGTGCAAGCTCAGGCAAGTCGTTGCGCGGAGCGTTGATGATATCTGGCAGGCTTGGAAGGTTGCCGATTCCTTGGAGTACAATGAGACCGAACTCTGCCGAATGTCCACGCAACGCATTGACCGTTTCAATTCTTTGCCGGATCAGTTGCTCCCGCGTCCGAAACAGCATCGCATGTGTCTGTGCAGCTTTTGGTAGAACGAACCGTAAACTTGGACGCTGCGTCGCCTCGACGACGGCTTCCGCATCGGCGGCATCGTTTTTCTGGCGTTCTACAAATGGCTTCACGTAAATTGGTGCAATGAGCCGGACTTCATGGCCCATTTTCGCGAACTCACGAACCCAATAATGCGAAGTCGCACAAGCTTCCATAGCGACAACACAACATGATCGATCTGACCTGAATTGACGAAACTGCGAGCCGTAATGCTTTTTTCGGAATAACCACGGTACCATCAGCGGCTGCAGTCGCGAGCCGAGAACAGCCTAGGGAAGGAGTCAGCGCGCCGCAACCTGCAAGCCTGACCATCCGCATCTTTCGATCTTCCTGCCTAGATGGCAGCGGACGTCCTAATTCGGTTCAGGCCGCGCCAACCTCGAGGGGCATTTCTACCTTTCCTAAGGGCTCTCGAAGTAACGTCCCAATGATGCTGCCCAAGCTAAGATCGTCGATATGGCCAAACTTCTGAAATCGACGAACACCGTTGCGGTCGATCACAACTAGTGTCGGCGTACCCTCCATCTCGTAGGCGGTCATCGTTGCCGGAAAACGACCGTTTTGCCGATCGATGCCAATCGGAAACCTGAGACGATACTCATGCGCGAATGCAGCAAGCGCCTCACGAGTGCCCTGGATTTCATGGTGTTCGAAAACTGTATGAAGACCCACGACGGTTACCTGATCGTTAGGAAAGGTTTGTGTTACGCGCTGCGCTTGCGGAATGCCGTGGGAAACGCAGCCCGGGCAAAGCATCTGAAATGCTTCAATGACGAGGATTCGCCCCCTGAAGTCTGATACGTCAAGCGGCTCGGAAGTGTTAAGCCAACCGCTCGTTAGCAGCGGCGGTGCAATGCGGGTGGTCATGACAATGGTCTCCTTGCTAGACAAAGGATGATCGAGCCCCATTACAGGGCCCGATCCAGGTGACTCAAGCCACACGCTTCAGCTGAACGGCTGGAAAATCTACCGGGACGTTCAGCGCGACATTCACGTAGTTGGTGAAGAGATTGAGCGCGACGTGCGCGATGATCTCAACCACACCTTCGTCATCGAAACCCGCCGCCTTGAGGGCAGCCACATCTACGTCGGTGACAGCCGCTCGGTCGCGCACAAGCTTCAAGGCAAAGGTCAGCGCCGCCTGTGTACGAGGATCGGAGGAGTTGCCGACCTGCGCCGCCGCCATTTCGTCGGACGAGGATCCTGCCTTTCGGCCAAGCGCTGTGTGTGCCGCCAAGCAGTATTCGCAGTTGTTGGCATTGGCGACTGCCACCGCGATCTCCTCACCCAACCGTGCGCCAAGCTTGCCGCCCCCGAGAGCGCCAAACGAGCCCCACATGCTGGCGAGCGCCGCAGGCGAGTTCGCAACTGCTTTGAACATGTTCGGCACCACGCCGAAGGCGCCGTTGATCTTATCTAGTGTGGGCTTGACTGCGGCAGTGGACGAGGCTGGATCGACAAGGTTGACATGTGCCATAGTAGATTTCCTGCTCTAGTGTTTGGAGGGGGATTATTGAGCGGTCCGGCGATGGCAGTCGTCGGGCCGTTTATGTTTCCGGCGTTATTGGCCGAGAACAACTTTGTCTGGGTAGCGACAAGTCGCCCGAAGCGACCTCGAAGACGTCGCTGACGCAAAGCAAACGGGGCATGGAGTTCTCCATTGACGTTAAGGCCACTGGTTACGCCGTCAAACGACGCCCGTCGGATACTCGGGGCTGTCAATCAATAGCGGCACATTCGGCCAGCTCGGAGGCACTTTCGGTTTCGAGCCCTCGGGAATGTCGCCGACCTTGAGGCCAGTGGCGCACGCGGTATCTTTGGCCAAAACGACCCAGTGCGGATGCCAGATATGCCGATTCGTGCCGCTGTAAGCTGCGTCGTTGAAATCCGGATGGAACGTGACGGCGAGCGCCACGATCTCCTGCGCCGCGTCGACCCGATTTCGCTGCTATCGAGCGTCGTGGGCCATACATAGGCGTAAACGCTGGACCCTTCGAAGCGCCCGGTGGCGTCCGACTTCGCCTCGATGCTTTGGGCGGAAGCGCCGACCGAGGCCCAGCACAGGGCCGCCGCCGCGAAACCGGCATCCCAAGCGCTCCTTGCTCTCATGTTAACAGATCCTTCTCAATTTGATGGTTGGGCTTGGGGGGACGGCGAACCCTTAGCAAAGGACGTCCAGGTGGCAGCTTGAACGTCGGGCGCAGCCGCTTCGTGTTCGCTGCAATCCAACCGGAGTTCCCGGCCATCGATCGCGGCATCCACAAAGGCGCAATGGTGAGGTTTTGCCCTGTCAGGATGGGCATGCGGGCGAAAATGGCGGCACGAGACACACATGCGCTGCAGCGGAATCGCGCCGGCGTTTTGCAATTGACGAATGAGCGCGATCTGAGTCAGCAGCAATTCTTCCTGCATCGTCGGCGACAGCCCCGCGATAGCATCCGCGAGTTTTGACTCTGACGTCGCGATATCAACGCCCAAACGCAAGCCATTCGGTGTGGCCGTGACGATTGCCGCGCGAGCGTCGACCGGATCGCTTTCGCGCTTGACGAGACCTTTACGCTTCAAGGCGCTCACGGTGTCGGCGATGCTTGCCGGCGTGACGGCTAGATGCGCGGCTATCTCTTTCGGTCGCAGACCGAACGGTCTGTTGGCAAGAAGCCCAAGAACCTGCGCCTGCGCTGCATTGAGCCCGGCAGCACTTGCAGCTGACCAGAGGTCCGATCGCAACACAAGTGCGATGCGGTCAAACCCGTCCCGTAGGCGCTCTAATAGTGATTCTGGGATATCTGAGTGTTCCATACGCCTATTATTAGGAGTCCTTATTATATGTCAAGCTCATCCTGGTGATCTTTTGCTAAACCGAGCGGCATCCTGACACGAACCGAGGAAATTGTCCGACATTTAAGAACATACGGTGATCACGCTGCGAGACTGGAGGTTTCTCACCGTAACGACCTGAGATAGGAGCCGTGGGTAGGCTGATTTGCTGCCAGTTAAGCGGGGTGATATGTTTGCTCCGCCGGCAGCGTTGCGATTCCTTCCCGATAGAGCTCTGCGAAGGCCGATTCGAGATAGAGAGTGGTTCTTCAGTAGATTATAACATTGAAAAAAGTTCAGTCCGATCGCGTGATAACTATCCCACATCGTGTGGTCGTGTGTAGTGTTAATTGGGGTAATGGCTCTGTTCACATTCCTTGTTTAGGGGGGGCTGTGCTCGACTGGGGCGCGATTCTTCTGGCGGAGTTCAATAACATTGATGTAGGGAATGCTGGAGTGAGCTATTCGGTCTTTGCAAAGGTAATGACATTGTTGCGGCTTGTCGGTGACGGGTTCGGGGCGAGGATCCAAAACCAAGACACTCAGGGGAGCGATTGACAGCCGCTGATGTTGCGCTGACCGCGTAGAGCGGGAACGGCTTGATCTGCATGACCGGCATTACAATTTCGGGAGTTGGGGTCGCCAATATCGTGCCTGTCTTGTTTACTCTAGCCGCGACGCAGAAGGTTATGCCATCGGGATATGCGATTTCTACGGTCAGTACACTAGGTTACCTCGGGGTGTCCCTCGCCCCCGAGGTTATCAGTTAGGTCGCCTCGACAATCACGCTTCCTCTGTGTTTCGGAGCGTTGGCGGCTCTCATGGTCGTGGTCGCTGTCCTCACAAGGACCGTTGCGGCTAAGAAAGCTGACCGAAGCAGCTGCGCGCGATTGGTGCGGTTCACAATTGTCTAATCGCCCGTACTAACAACATCTTCATACGACGCAGTGCGCCTTAACGCCCCGCCTTTAACAGCCCGCTGACAGTGGGAGCGGCCACGATGCCCATGAGCGAGCGCTCGAAGGCGGCACAGCCAAGGTCGAGTCTATTTCAACCGGTATCATAACCCAAGTTGCCGGACATCCGAATCTAAACAGCCAGTCCGGCCCACACGGTCACCCTATTTTCTCAAATGTCGGACAGATCGAGCACTTTCGTGTCGTGACGCCCGAACGCCAACGACCACCCCAACCGACTGGGGGGGACGCTGCTTGGTCACCAGCAGAGAGTCGTCGTTTGCCATGAGTTTAATCATGACGTAAAGCCTAACCGGCCCATACATGTTTATCGTATCCGGCACTTCATCAGTGTGGCCTTATTCGCAATTATTCGCAGAATGCTGTGTCGATTCCGTCTGTTCAAAGTCAATGGCTGGCCACGGAGCTATCCTTTTGAGTAATTAGAGCTCTAGAGGATTTTACGTTACGAAAGATCATTATCTTGTCTTTTACCACTCCAGATACTGCTCCACTAACGGCTGACGAAATTGCCCGCTTTGGCGAGAATCCGTTAGTGACCTTCCGAGATAATCTAGGCAGGGTAGAGGAACGTATCGTACAGGCTTGTCAGCGCGCCGGCCGTCGTCGCAATACGGTTCGCCTCCTTCCTATAACCAAGACGGTACCCGCCAATGTACTACGCTACGCTTACACGGCAGGCATGCACTCTTTTGGTGAGAACAAAATCCAAGAAGGATTGCACAAGCAAAGCTCACTTGAAGACCTTGCAATTGAATGGAGCATTGTCGGACATCTCCAAAGCAATAAGGTCAAGTTTTTGACCCGCATCGCCCGCGAATTTCACTCATTGGATAGTTTCAACATCGCCGATCTCATCAATACTCGGCTCCTGCATGAGCAGCGGTTTCTGGATGTTTATATCCAAGTTAATACCTCCGATGAAAAGAGCAAGTTCGGTTTCTCACCAAATAAATTACTTCCGTTCATTGAAAGTCTTGAGAATTTTCCTCAGCTTCGGCCCCGCGGGCTCATGACACTGGCGCTGTTCAGTTCCGATATGCGCAAAGTGCGTCAGTGCTTCCGTCAGTTACGCGATCTGCGGGATGATGCTGTGAAAATCAACAGCGGTATCACCGAGCTTTGCATGGGTATGTCAGGTGATTTCGAAGTCGCAATAGAAGAAGGCGCTAACGTCGTACGGGTTGGACGCGCATTATTCGGCGAGCGCCAGAAGGTGAACGATTTCGAGCGGTCAGTATTAGCAGGAGGTCATTAAT
The DNA here is from genome assembly GCF_002975205.1 of Ochrobactrum vermis. Taxonomy (NCBI): domain Bacteria; kingdom Pseudomonadati; phylum Pseudomonadota; class Alphaproteobacteria; order Hyphomicrobiales; family Brucellaceae; genus Ochrobactrum; species Ochrobactrum vermis. The sequence continues at coordinate 122,574 of NZ_PCOC01000003.1, forward strand.
GCGGGTGATCTCGATCCAAAGCCAAGTCGTCCACGGTCATGTTGGCAACAGCGCCGCCGTCTTGCCGATGCAGGCCAAGGGGATTGAAGTTATGGCCGTACCAACGGCCTTTTCTAACCATCCCCCATTACCCGACAATGTATGGGCATGTTCTTGGCGCTGAGTTTGTTGAGGGCCTCCTGCATGGGATTGAAGAGCGCGGCTTGGTAGAACGGACAACGGCAATCGTTACGGGCTTTCTTGGTTCTGTCGAGAACGGCGAGGTGGTCGCCAATTTTGTCTCATGCGCTCAAGCAAGGAATCCGGCGCTGATCTATGTGTGCGATCCCGTCATGGGTGATGACGATCTCGGGCTGTTCGTTGAGGAAGGCCTTACTAATCTCTTCTGCGATCGACTGGCCTCCCTCGCCTCAGTGATCACCCCCAACCAGTACGAAATCGAACTACTCGCGCGAATAAAGGCGCGTTCGGCGGAAGGCATTGATCAAGCCATGCAACTCCTTTCGCAACGCGGTACTGGAGCCGGTGTGGTGACCGGATGCGTGCTCGATGATACGCTGACTGGATCGGTCGAGACGGTCGTCTGGACACCGGAACGCCTCACGCGCATAGCCACGCCACGTTTGCCTATCCGCCCTTGCGGAACCGGCGATCTCTTCACGGCCTTGTTGCTTTCTCGCCTTTGCACGGGCGAAGCTCTCCGGCGCGCGAGTGAACTCGCCACCTCCGAGATCCTGGCTGTCCTTGAACGCACACAGAAAGCCGGCTCCCCTGAAATGAGCATCGTCGATTTTCCGTTCAACGCCGGTCATCGCCTGGAACTCGTCGAATGAGCTTGCCGACGGGATGCCTCGAGGCGGCGAGTTGATTTACCTCCTCTGGACACTTCCTGCACTCGCCGTTATCGGGCTTATTGCAACCGGTCGCGCCGGCACGCTTTTCGCTTCGGTCATCGGCTTGGCGATTGCGCTGGTGGTGGCGCTCACTTGTGCACCAATCAGCTTTGCACCACAAGATGCCGGTATTGCGATGCTTCGTGGAGTCTGGATCGGCTGGATCGTCGTGCCCTATATTCTAGGCGGCCTGCTGTTCTGGCAGATGGCTATCCGGCCGGGTAATGCAGCGGTGCCCGTGGAATCGCTGCGCACGATGAACGCGCCCGACGCAGATTGCTCTTCACGGCCTGCTTTCTCATCGGTCCTTTCGCCGAGTCTGCAACCGGCTTCGGCATAGGCATTATCGGAACGCTTATGCTGGTTCGCCGGCTCGACGTCGAACCAATCCACCTCCTGGCCTTCTCGCTCCTTAGTCAGACCATGATCCTGTGGGGCGGAATGGGAAGCGGCGCGATAGTCGCCGCAGCGTTCGCCCGGACCGATCCGACGAGCCTGGCCATCTATTCGAGCTTCTTCCTGGTCGCTTTCAACGCTCTTTGGCTTCCGCTCTACTGGCGGCTTGCCGAACGGGCGGGAATTGGGGCCGGATATGGAGAACGGGTCAGTGAGACATTCTGGCTCGTAGGCAGCCTGGTTTTAGTAATTGACGCCACGGCACTCATCGGGCCTAAGACCGCTATGCTGGCTGCCTATGGTCCGGTGATCGTCCTTCGCTACCTCGCCGATGAACGCCCAGCCAAGCCGAAACTGGTGGAGGCGCTCAACAAGATGCTGCCCTTTGCGATCCTCATCGGCTGGTTGGTTGTTACACGGTTGGCGCCCCCACTTCAGCGCTTCCTCGAGGAGACGGGCAAGCTCTCGCCCTTTGTCGGTGCACCATCATGGTCCCCGCTGTTTCACGCGGGTACATGGCTATTCGCCGCCGCCGTTCTGACCGGCATTTTGCGAGGGCATGTCCGTGCCTTCGGCAAAGAAGTCCACGCTGCCTGGAAAACCGGCCGATTGGCTGTCCTGACCGTCATCACCTTCTCCATGATGGCTGAGATTCTGTCCGGGTCGCAAATTGCAGCAGGTTTGGCGGAGGGAATGTTTCACGCGTTCGGACGCTGGGCCGTAGTGTTCTCGCCGCAGATCTCGGCAATATTCGGTGCGCTCGCCAACAGCGGCAATGCGGCTAACGGTCTCTTCATGACCTCACAAGTCAGTCTCGCGACTGAAGCGGCGCTGAACATCGCCGCTGTCATCGCCCTACAACACGTCGCAGCGTTGTCGCTCAACATGATATCTCCCGTTCGCATGTCGATCGTGTGTGGCCTCGCCGGGACCCCGGGAAAGGAACGCGACGCCTATCGCGCGATGCTTCCATTTGCATTGACGATGCTTGGTGTGCTTCTCATCGCATCGCTGCTGATCGCGCTCAGAATCATCTAGGCTTCAGTCTAAATCGTCGAGCGCCTACGGAGCGGCCCTGGCCAGAATTTCAATCGCTCTCGTTTGTTCGCGTTCGTCCAAGCTGGCAAATCCAAGCCTGAACGCTTCTGGCGCGCTGGCGACATCGAGCTCGAAACTGAGTCCAGGTAACACCGCCAACCCGAGACGTGCGGCATTCGCTGCCCATGTTTCGGCGCTGATACCGCTCTTTAACCGCAGCCAAATCGCAAGACCACCGGCTGGCAACGAGAACTCCGCAATGCCAGAAAAGCGCTCCGTCAGGAGTGCGGCGAGATGATCGCGGCGGGCGTGGTAAATGCGCCGAGCCTTGCGCGCATGCCGCTTGATCGTGCCATCGGCGATGAGGTCCGCCAACGCATGCTCCAGTGGCAGGTCGCCTTGGCGGTCTAGAGCCTCCCTGCGATCACTCATCTGGATAAGCAGTTTGAGAGGTGCTGCAGCATAGCCAATGCGGATGCCAGGTGCCAAGAGCTTCGAGAGCGAGCCGAGATAGATTATAGGAAGCTCTTCATCGCTCCGCGCCGCGAGCGGGAGGATCGGGCGACCGTCGAAACGATACTCGTTATCATAGTCGTCTTCGATAACCACCAGAGAATGCCGACGCGCGATTTCCAGCAGACGCAACCTTCGCGCCGCGCCTAGAGTGACGGTAGTTGGATATTGATGATGCGGGGTCACATAAACCGCACGCAGATTGGGGTTCGTCTCCGCCAGACGCTCCAGCGCATCGACATCGATACCTCGGCTATCGACCGGCACGCCAGCAACCGCAACCCCGGCGGCGCGAAAGGCCGACCAGGCCAATGGATAGCCTGGACGCTCAACCGCGATCACACTTCCAGGCTCAGCAACCACCGACGCAGCAAGAAACAGCGCCATCTGACTTCCCCGCGTGATCAGGATGTCATCGGCCGACGCCGTTAGTCCGCGCTCGTCGCGCAGATAAAGCGATAAAGCTTCGCGCAATAGTCGACTTCCACGCGGATCCCCATAGGCTCCACCCGATGCGAACGAATTGATCACGAGCGCACGCCGGAATGCCTGCGCGAAGGCGGTCGCGGGAACCAGCCGAACGTCCGGATATCCATCGGACAGCTTCAGCATCGAGCGGGCAACCCGCCCGCTCTGCTGAATACTCGTAATCGAAGCCCGACTTGGACGCATAGCCGGCTTGATGTCCTCCGGGAGATCGGTCGCAACAAACGTTCCTCGCGATGGTTCAGTTGCAAGCCAGCCTTGCATGGTCAGTTCGTGGTAGGCCGAGTCGACCGTGTTGCGGTTGAGCTGCAGGCTTTTTGCCAGCGCCCGGGTGCCTGGGATGGGATCTCCAGGTTTCAGACGGCCACGCTCGATCTCTTCGGTAATAGCGCGCGCCAACGCCAGGAAGATCGGCTCGCGCCCTTCCGGCTTTACCTCAACGGCTAGTGACACACCTTTACCCATCCGGCCCACCTTTTGGTTATCATCTATCCCATCAGGATAGACCAGATAGTCTTAACAATAGGTGCGCGCAGAAACAACTGTTATGCTTGTGCTCTATTGTCTCAGGGCCATTGCTTATAAAATATGACGCTGGAGACACAATTTAACGCAATAATCGTCCGAGATTACTTGCAGCGCATCTGAGGTATGTATTGACTATTTGTAGTTTCACAGCTGAAGTCGGTATGCCTTAGGACGCTCCTGATAGCCTGCGCGACCAATCTTCGACCTGGCGTGTTGCCAACCTTTTTTCTGCGTAACGGCGCCAGTTCTCCGGCAAGTGTGAAAGGCTGGCCATGGCGGCGAGCTCGTCTAGGTTCATCGTGTCGACATAGAGTGTGCGCCACAGTCTCCTGAGCGTCCATTCCGGCGACAGGCGGTCTACGATACACAGCTCGTTTCCCTCCTCGATGTATCCGGTCTCGATCACGCGATAATACCAGCCGGTCAATCCTGTTCGCTGGACGCGCAACGCCATGTCCGAAACGTCGAATCGTATATTGAGCTTCCAGCACGGCTGCCGTCCCTGGCTGACCTGAATCAAGGCCTCCCCGAGCCGAAAGGTGTCCCCTACCGCCACCGTGTCTTCGGTTAAGCCTGTGGTCGTGAGGTTTTCGCCGAAGGCGCCAGGAGCGTCTAGCACCGGCCGAGGTCCAATCGCCTGGCGCCAGATTGCGTAGTGTTCACGGGCGTAGTGATGCAAGGCCTTTTCCGGCCCGCCGTGATGCTTTCGATCACCCTGCGCGTCACAGGCCAGTCCCTCGACGTCAACATAAACACGGCCGACGACCGGTCGCTTATTGATTCCACTGGGAGCAGCACGCGGCCCCAAAGGCGTAACAGGACCGGCGAGAACATTTGCGACGACAACCATTTTGATCCTACACTGCTGCACTGGGGCGACGAGCCCCATCGTCCTTTGGGCGTTCGGGGTGCACAATGGAGGCCGGACCTGGATTCGAACCAGGGTGCGCGGATATGCACTCCGCTGCGTCGCCACTCCGCCATCCGGCCTTCGTCATCGCGATGCAGTACTTAGCATTTGATCCGCCTGCTGATACCAGCCGGATCGTTGAATTCCTTTGGGCCGGTACCAGTGTGTTTCCTAGGGTTGACTCAGGCGATCGAGAGCAACTGGACCTGTAGCGCCGGCCGCCTTTGACGTCCTTGTGCGAGGAACCCGAACTGCACCTAATCCATGGCTCAGGGGGGAGACGGCAACACTTTTTCGCGGCCATGCGCGACGAGGCGGATGCGGGTTGCTGATTTCTTCGAGCTCACCAAGCCGCGCATCATGGCGCTGGCGGTTTTTACCGCGCTCACCGGTTATGTTGCTTCGTCATCCTCGATAGACATCACGCACCTGCGTGGGGCCCTCCTGTTCATCGCCGTTGGAACCGGCGGCACGGGCGCCTTCAACAGGGCGTTCGCACGTCGGTCGGGGGCCGTTATGCGTCGGACGAGCGCTCGCCGGACTGCGACAGGCAAGATCACGCCAGCGGCCGCGATTGTTATTACTGCCGCAATCACCGCAGTGGGTGTGTTCGGCCTGTTTCTTATAGCAACCGTACTGGCAGCAGCGCTTCTCGCATTCGCCATCATTCTACTACGCAGTCTTCAACACCCTAATCCTGAAACGTCGGACGTTGCAGAATATCGTGATCGGCGGCGCAGCCAGCGCGCTTTCGCCTCTCATAGGCCGGGTGGCGGCTTCCCGCAGCCTGTCCGTGGAAGTGTGGTTGCTCTTTCTCATCATCGCTCTTTGAACGCCGCCGCATAGCGGTGTGCTCGCCCTATATCTCCGGTGCGACTACGCGCGCGCAGGAATTCCGATACTTCCGGTCGCAAAGGGTTCACGGGACACCCGACAGCAAATCCGGCTCTACAGTCTGGCGCCCTTTCCTACATTCATCGCGCCCCTGGTCAGCGACATGGGTGGCGCACCTTATGCCGTCATCGCTACAATCCGAGACGTCCTGCTCCTCTTCTATGCCTGCCGCGTATTCCTCAGCGCAGGCGGGAATAATTTTACCGAAAGCCAGTTTGAGCAGACCACCGGCGCTCCGGCCAAAGTGCTGTTCCTTTACTCGGTCTTGTGGTTCTTCGCTCTTTTCAGCGCGATTCTTGTCGAGGGCTTCCTCTGAGAACAACCGAAGCGTCTCATCACGCGATCCAGTGGCCTAGGTTAGTTCTCGAAACCGGTCCTCGTGGCTCTCAACGTATCCCCATAATCTACACCTGTACCGAGACCACTGGCGATTCTTCCAGAAGTCGCCCCAACTCAGCAGGAATACAGGGCTTGTTTTCAGCGCATCTTCATGGCGACCGCGTCGCGCTCTTGCTCGACATCGACGGTACTCTTGTCAACAGCATAACGGGTCCAGAGCTGCTTTCCGTTGATGATGGTCTGCGAACTCTCTTGGTGGATTTACACGAGATGTTGGGCGGAGCGTTGTGTCTTGTAACAGGGCGGTCCTTGGCGAAGGTGGATGAGATCTTCGGCGACGTCGAACTGCCCACTTTCGGTTTCTATGGATTAGAGCGCAGAATCCGGATCCGAGGACCCAAGGAAATCTCCACCACACCACGTTCTCTTTTGGTGGCTGCGGACCGGGTGAAGACGCGGTTACACGATATTCCTGATCTGATCTTTCGGTCGAACGGCGCGGTGCTCGTCGTAGACACGCGCTTCGCACCGGAAGCCAAACCCCAAGTCGAACAGGCACTCGCCGAGGTTCTCCCCATCGCGGGCGATCACTACGTCATGGTCGTGGGCCATCGTGTCGTGGAATTGGCGCCGGAGTGGGCTCTTAAAAGCATCGCGATCGGAGCGATCATGAGAAATCCGCCTTTCCAGGGGCGGCTTCCCATCTTCATTGGGGACGACGCGCCGGACGAAAGCGGCTTCGGCGTCGTCAACGAAATGGGTGGAATCTCGATCAGGGTGAATCCCCAGGGTCCGAGTGCGGCACGTTACACCTTGCCTGGAGTGTTGGAAGTACGGTCCCTGCTTGCAAAAATGCTGAGCGAGCGGCGGTGCGACCTGACACCTCATCCAGTTGCCGAATGCGAGCGGCCACGGTCTTGGTGATCCGGCTCGAATCCGGATCTTGCAGAACTGACAGCGTCCTCGTGGCTCTCGGCCCGTCGGAATTGCGAGTTCAAGGGTTAGCAATCAGATCGAACCACGCAGTTGCCGCGCTCATATTCCCTTGGAGGTCTCATCATGATGGATGATCACCCGACAGCCCGCTTTTTCAATGATCTGCGGTCCGAGCCACCTGACCAGATTCTCTCATTGATCGGGCTCTACAATAACGACCCACGTGCTTCGAAGGTTGATCTCGGTGTTGGCGTCTATCGTACCGAGGAAGGCGACACCCCCATCTATCGAGCCGTCAAGAATGCTGAACGTCGGCTACTGGAATGCCAATCCACCAAAGCCTATCTCGGCCCGGCAGGAGACCCTACGTTTGTCAAACTGATCGCCAAGCTGGCGGCAGGAGATGAGGCAAAGAATCTTATCGGTCTACAAGCGCCCGGCGGCGCCGGTGCTCTTAGATTGGCGGCTGGCCTCATCGCCAGGACGCGACCGGCAAGCACAGTCTGGTTGGGCACTCCCAGCTGGCCTGCGCACGCACCGATTTTCGCTGCCGAGGGGCTGACGGTGCGCACCTATCGTTACTACGACCCAACCTCCGGCACGTTCGAGTTGCCCAATCTGCTTGACGCGGTCGACGCGGCTGAACGCTCAGACATTTTTCTCTTGCACGGGTGTTGCCATAATCCCTCTGGCGCGGATCTCGAGTTTACTCAATGGCAAGAGCTGTCCCGCCATATCGCGGCCAAGGGCGTGTTACCACTTATCGATTTGGCGTATCAGGGTCTGGGCCGAGGGTTTGATCTCGACGCTAGTGGTGCCCGATACGTGCTGGCAGCCGTCGACGAGGCAATAGTCGCCTACAGTTGCGACAAAAACTTCTCCCTCTATCGCGATCGCACTGGCGCGGTGTTGGTGAAAGCAGGAGGGGCCCGCGAGCCGGTACGATCCAATCTTCAAGCTCTAGCGCGTCAGATGTGGTCCATGCCGCCAGATCATGGCGCTGCGACCGCCCGCCTGGTTTTAGAAACGCCTGAACTTGAAACAGACTGGCGCGACGAGCTCGCAGAGGTGCGCAGCCGGCTGAATCGCGTGCGCTACGCACTGGCGGACGCTGATCCACGACTGTCTTATCTCGCATGCAAGAATGGTCTGTTTGCGGTAATCCCACTGTCACCAGAGCAGGTAGAGACGATGCGCTGCAAACACGCAATCTACATGGCTAGCTCAGGAAGGATCAACATAGCTGGCTTAACCGAGGCGACTATTCCTCGCTTTGTCGAAGCCTTCGATGATGTGGCGCGAGCATCGCGGTGATGAACTTCCGGCGTGAGCTGATGGGAGGCGCGAGCCTTGGGTACCTTCAACCTTGCTCACGCTTTGCAGAGGCGAAATGGCACTATCTCGCTTGGATACAATGTGTGTCGTCACCACCGCCTCAGCGCTATACTGTTTGTCGCCCTAGCTGGTCCGAGATATGTCACAGTCGTTTCTTCAGCTGGAATTGCTGTTATGTAGTCGAAGGTCGACGGCGCCGCCGCTGAGTCTTCTCCTATCGCAATGAGGTTCTGCTTGTAGGACACAGTGGTAGCGTCGCCGACAGCCCGCGTTGCGTTCTGACAATAGACAGGTTGAATTAGCTAAGGAGGGTAGCGGCAACACCCGAAGGGCGGCATTTGATCAACCGGCTGAATCAGTATTCCGGCCCAAGCCGTATTCCAAAACCGCCCCTCATCTAAGCATGGATTATTGCTTAATCACTGCTTATCTGCGGCGTTGGCTCCACTTGTAGGTTGTGCGGTCGAGACCGTCGGTGTCCTTAACTCCAAATTATCGAGCTAGCTATGAACCAAGTTGTCCTCCCGGTTACCTCACGGATTGATCTCGCTTTCGTTTACGGCAAGGGCTGCTGGCTTTACAGCACTGACAGGCATCCCTACCTGGACTTCGCATCCGGTATTGCAGTCAACTCGCTTGGGCACAGTCACCCCATCTCGTTCGTGCCCTCATGGCCCAGGTGGGACGACTGTGGCATACATCCAACACTGTCAGGATCCCCGAAGGCGAACGCCTTGCACAGCGCTTGGTCGATAACAGCGTCGCCGACGTCGTCTTTTTCGCGAATTCTGGTGGCGAAGCCAACGAAGCCGCCGTCAAAATCGCGCGCCGCTACCATACAGCTGTGGGGCGACCAGACCGCTACAGGGTGATTACCTTCGAAGGCGCGTTCCATGGACGTTCTCTAGCCATGATCGCCGCCACGGGATATCCAGCTTATCTTGACGGCTTTGGCACTAAGGTTGACGGCTTCGATCAGGTGGCCTTCGGTGACTGGGACGCCCTTGACGCGACAATAACACCGCAGACCGCTGCAATAATGATCGAGCCGATCCAAGGCGAAGGAGGGCTGCATACCATCTCTCGAGAGGGTCTTCAGCGCCTCCAACACGTCTGCCGTGAGAACGGCCTACTGCTCATTCTGGATGAAATTCAATCTGGCGTCGGGCGCACAGGGAAATTTTTCGCCTATGAATGGAGCGGAATCAAGCCCAACATCGTCACCGTTGCCAAAGGGATTGGCGGTGGCTTCCCGATGGGCGCGTGCCTCGCCACTTGGAGCGCGGCGACCGGCATGACTGCTGGATCTCATGGGACGACTTTCGGCGGAAATCCCCTCGCGATGGCCGCAGGCGATGCCGTTCTCGATATTCTGCTGGCAGATGGTTTTCTTGCCCAAATCGAACGGAAGGCTCGTCAAATGAGAAAGAACTTCGAGCAGCTTCAACACGAGTTTCCAGACCTGATAGGAGAGGTGCGGGGAAGCGGGTTGCTTCAGGGTTTCCAGACCAGCATACCCGTCGGAGATTTCGTCACTGCGCTTCGTAACGAGGGGCTGATTGCCCTCGCTGCGCGCGAGAACGTTGTCCGTTTCGCTCCTCCCCTCGTAGTTACAGGTAAGCAGATACTCAACGCATGTTACCGTATCGCCACCGCCTGCAGGAAAATCCGCCCATGACGGAATCGCATCTGGATCCAGAGCGCCAAAAGCAACCACGCCACATAACCAGCGCGGCGCCGCGAAGCAAACGGGCGACGTACGTAAGTTTTCAAGGTTAGAGAATCCACCCAGTCGCCCGGTCGGCTAGGTAGCCGATAGGTATCGACATATTGCGGCAAACATAACCTCCCCGAGCGATCAGGGGCTGTGACGTAGGGACCGGATCATCAAACTTCGCTGAATCGGCACATCGCAGTGACCTAAAAAAGGCGATACTGAATGCTTTAGCTGGGGTCGCCCGGTGCCCTGACGAAGAGTTTATACCATGAATGATCCGATGACATTCTTCGACACGTGGCTACGTGATGCCGAGCGTTCCGAGCTGAACGATCCCAATGCGATGGCCCTCGCAACAGCTAACAGCCGGGGGTGTCCGTCTGTACGTATGGTGCTTTTGCACGGCCACCACGCCGACAGCTTCTTGTTCTTTACCAATTGGGAGAGCCGCAAGGCTCAGGAGATAGGGGCGAATTCGAACGCAGCGCTGATGTTCCATTGGAAGTCGCTTCGCCGGGCTGTGCGCATTGAAGGGGCGGTGAGCGAGACATCGGCTGAAGAATCAGATCGCTATTTCGCCTCACGTCCAAGAGATTCACAACTCGGAGCTTGGGCATCCGAACAATCAATGCTGTTGGACACTAGAACATCGCTTGAGACGAGGTTCGACAAAGCCAGAGCAAGCTTTGCAGGTAGAGACGTTCCGCGACCGCCGTTCTGGGGCGGTTTTCGTATCACTCCGTACGCGATCGAGTTTTGGCAGGACAGGGCTTATCGCCTGCACGAACGGCGTCTATCCACCCGCCATAAAGCGGGCTGGTCCGAAAGGCTGCTCTATCCCTGACGATCGTATGCGTAGCGGGATGCGGTGCAAGCCTAGCGACACGACACCCTCTATGAATTGGCCGCGAGGGTGTTCCGCGCTTCAGCGATGATGCGACCCATGCGTTTCACGACCGGTCCGATGCCGGTGAAAATGGCCTCACTAATGATGAAATGACCGATATTGAGTTCCTGCAACTCGCCAATCGCTGCGACGGCTGCCACGTTGTCAAACGTCAGGCCGTGACCCGCGTGGGCTTCCATCCCGGCATCATGAGCGAGACTCGTGCTCTGACGCAAGCGCGCCAGTTCAATCGATCGAGCTTCCGCATCGAGATTAGCATAACGGCCAGTGTGCAGCTCTATGGCGGGAACACCGAGCTGAAAGGCAGCGTCGACCTGTCGCTCATCCGGCTCGATGAAAACGGAGACGCGGATCGCGGCCTCCTGGAGACGTGCCACCAGAGGGGAGAGCGTCTCGCGCAAAGAAGAGACATCCAGCCCACCCTCGGTTGTACGTTCCTCGCGTTTTTCTGGAACTAGGCAGACAGCATGAGGGCGATGGCGCAGCGCGATCTCAAGCATTTCGGCGGTCGGCGCCATCTCGAGGTTCAACGGCAGCGACTGTTCTGCAAGAAGCTCCGCAAGATCCATCTCAGTAACGTGGCGACGGTCTTCCCGTACATGGACGGTGATGCTGTTCGCGCCAGTTGCACCCACAATCCGTGCCGCGCGCAGCAATGATGGATAGTCCTCGCCGCGGGCGTTTCGAACTGTTGCAATGTGGTCGATATTCACGCCAAGGCGAAGCTGTGTTGACACTATAGACAACCTCTCAATCATTGGGGAGAGACCCCAGCTGGAACAAGGGCCTTGGAAAATGGCCGGTTAATTCCGGCGCGGTGGGCCACGATAGGCCTTGCATGGATCGAAGACGAAAGATCTGTTGGCGATCGCGACACACTGACCTCCTACGATCAATGGTTGGACATCGGCAATGCACATGCCAGATCACGCCACGCCGATCCCCGTCAATTGGGTCATATCTGAGTGAGTCCAACGCGGGACCGCATGGCGCGCCCAGACTTCCGACAACGCTTCGAACAGGTCCGCCTCGTCTTCATCGGAATGGAACGGGTTGGGTGTTACTCGGAGACGTTCGGTCCCGCGCGGCACAGTGGGATAGTTGATCGGCTGCACATATATGCCATGGTCGGTCATGAGATCGTCAGTCAGCCGCTTGGCGATGCCGGCGTCGCCGATCATGACTGGGAGGATATGGCTGGGGCTCGGGAAGACCGGCAGGTCGGCCGCCTGCAGACCCGCCTTAACTGAAGCTACCCGGCAGTGAAGCTGTTCGCGCTCGACGTAGCTCGTCTTCAGGTGAGCAATCGCTGCGCGAACTCCGGCAACTGTTGCGGGAGGGAGCGCCGTCGAGAAAATGAACCCAGGGGCATGGCTGCGGATGAAGTCGACAATCTCGGCGCGGCCGGCCACATATCCGCCGACAGCGCCGAATCCCTTGCTGAGCGTGCCCTGAACAATATCGATGCGGTGAATCAGATTCTCGGCCTCGGCTACACCGCCGCCACGTGGCCCGTAGAGACCAACGCTGTGTACCTCGTCGAGATAGGTTAACGCATTGTAGCGCTCGGCTAGGTCGCAGATCGTCTGCATAGGCGAAAAGTCGCCGTCCATCGAATAGCAACTCTCGAAGCAGATGATTTTGGGGCGGTTTGGTTCGACCGCCTGAAGCTTGCGTTCCAGGTCGGCGACGTCATTGTGCCGAAACAACATCTTGGTCACGCCGCCTCGACGGATGCCTTCAATCATCGACGCATGATTCAATGTGTCCGAGATCACCACGCAATCCGGCAATAGTCGGCGCAACGTAGATAGCGCGGCGTCATTTGCTGCATAGCCGGATGTGAAGACGAGAGCAGACTGCTTGCAGTGCAGATCGGCAAGGTCCTGTTCGAGCCTGACATGCTCATGGCTCGTGCCAGAGATGTTGCGCGTGCCGCCAGCGCCTGCCCCGTAGCTGAAAAGCGCTTCACGGGCTGCCTCAAGCACACTTGGATGAACGCTCATGCCGAGATAGTCATTAGAACACCAGATCGTCACAGGCCGGCCAACACGATGATCATAGGCGCGGATCGGGTTGCCGGGCGTACGCTCGAGATTGGCGAAGACGCGATAACGTTCCTCGCGTTTAAGGTTGTCCAGCGCCGAGTTGAAAAATCGCCAATAATTGAAGTCCATCCGTCCTGCCGTTTCGTTCGGCGAAGCTCGGAATGTGCCAGCGTGCTCCGCGAGTTTCCGTCCGCACTGTCGCTCGTGTTCATACAATATCGGCAGTGAAGATCTCAGATAATTCAATACCGTGGCGGACGACTTGGCATGCCTAGCGCATGAGCCGTCGATCCGAATGATCAGGCTGTAACCGGATAGCCGTCGACCAACCGTCGGACTTTGTCGCGAACCGCGCCTTCATCGAAATGATCGCCGCGCGCGCCGCGAAGCACAGTGAGGATCAGCTCACCCACAGCGCGGAATTCTTCAGTCCCGAAGCCACGCGACGTCCCCGCAGGGGTGCCGAATCGAATGCCGGAGGTGATCGTCGGCGGCTTGGGATCGTAGGGAACAGCGTTCTTGTTCGCGGTGAGGCCGAAGCGCTCCAACTCCTCGACGGCGACCCTGCCGGTGATGCCGAATGGTTCGAGGTCGACCAGAAGCAGATGGCAATCAGTCCCCCCGGTAACGAGGCGCAGGCCGCCGGCCGTGAGCGTCTCGGCGAGCGTTTGGGCGTTCGCGATGACGGCCTGTGAATAGCCCAAAAAGGAGGGCTGGAGCGCTTCGTGGAATGCAGCGGCCTTCCCTGCGATTACGTGCATCAGCGGGCCGCCCTGTGTGCCGGGGAAAACAGCCTTGTCGATTTTTTTGGCGATCTCCGCGTCATTTGTCAGAATGATTCCACCTCGCGGCCCACGTAGTGTCTTGTGCGTGGTGGAGGTGACAACATGGGCGTGCGATACCGGATCGGGATAAAGCCCCATCGCGATCAGGCCGGCATAGTGGGCGACATCCGCGACCAAATAGGCCCCGACATCATTGGCGATCGCACGCATGCGAGCGAAATCGATACTGCGCGGATAGGCGGACCCACCAGCAAAGATAAGGCGCGGCCGAACGCTTCGGGCGCTGCGCTCGAGCTCATCATAATCGATGAGTTCGTCATCCCGGCGGACACCATAGGCGGACACTTCGAACCAGTGTCCGGACACACTGACCGAAGAGCCATGAGTAAGGTGGCCGCCGCAGGACAAATCAAGGCCCATGATCCTATCCCCCGGATTAAGCAACGCGAAGAGGACCGCGATGTTTGCGTTCGCGCCTGAATGGGGCTGAACGTTCGCATGGCTGGCGCCGAACAATTCACAGACACGATCGATTGCGAGCTGCTCGACTTTATCCACGGCTTCGCATCCGCCGTAGTACCGGCGGCCGGGATAGCCCTCGGCATATTTGTTGGTGAGAATCGAGCCCTGAGCCTGTCGAACGGCCCGGCTGACGATGTTTTCAGAGGCGATCAGCTCGATATGCTGGTTTTGACGCTCTCGCTCTTCTGTCAAAGCCGCAGCAAGTTCGGCGTCGAGTATGTCAGTCATTGCGTCAGTCCTTGCAGCCATTCCGCGAGCATTTTGCGCGAGGCGTCGCGCAAAGGCGGCCCCAAGCGTTCCGCGTCCGCGCGGAGCGTTTGGGAATCGATCTGCGCAGCGGCGAGCTCGACAGCATGGCCGACGAGCCAGCGTTCCATGCCCGCGCAGGCGTTGACTTCAGGGTGGAACTGAAGCCCGAGAATATTGCGCCCGAGGGCGAAGCCTTGAGTTGCACAAAGCGGCGTGTTGGCCAGGTTATCAGCGCCCTCGGGCGTCTCGAAGGCGTCACCGTGCCAGTGAAGCACAGAGACCCCTTCGAGATGACGAAGGGGCCCGGCGCGACCTGCATCCGTCAGGGTTATTCCGGAAAAGCCGATCTCCTTGACGCCGCTGGGCGCGACCTTGGCGCCGAGCGTAGTCGCGATCTGTTGCGCCCCGAGACATATGCCAAGCGTCGGCATGTTGGACGCAAGGCGCACTTGGAGAATCCGCCGCTCTTCCTCGAGAAAGGGATAGGTCTCGGTTTCGTAAACGCCCACCGGCCCTCCCAGCACAATGAGCAGACTGGGGAGCAGTGGATCGAGCGTCCAGAGCTTGTTCAAACCTAGGTCGTAATAGTGGATGCGGTAACCGGCGGCCGTCAGCACTGCCTCGAACGTGCCGAGGTCCTCGAAATCGAGATGCCGGATGACAACGGCGGTTTTAAGCATAACAGGAACCCCTCTTGTAACAACTCGCTACTGGATCATTGAGATGACCGCTGTATATAATCTAGTACTAGAGTTTCGTTGCAGCCGAAGGACGTGCCGGGTCTTTCAACCGCACTGGGCCGGTTATACGATCGCCTCAGTTCGCGTGTTTCTGAACACAGAAAGATGGGGGCACCTCAGCTCCTCCGAAATGATCGTTGTGAATGCCCCCGCGCTAAATCGGCAAGCGGCGTCTCACCCGCAATTGCCCTTTGCTCGACCGCGACCAGCACATCGCTCTCCGTCGGTATATAAACGTCAAGACGCGAGCCAAAACGGATAAGTCCGAAGCGCTGTCCAGCGCCGAGTTCCTCACCCTCCTCGACCCAATGCACGATGCGGCGCGCAATGAGGCCAGCGATCTGGACTACCGCGACAGGCCCGTAAACCGTGGAGATGGCCAGGCCGTTGCGCTCGTTGTGTTCGCTGGCTTTGTCGAGATCGGCATTCACGAAACGGCCAGGCGTATAGACGATGCGGCTGACGGTTCCCGCGATAGGCATGCGGTTCACGTGACAGTCGAATATGCTCATGAACACGGATATCCTGAGCATCGGCTTCGCGGGAAGCTGCAGTTCCGGTGGCGGCAGCACTTCAGTAATCATACTGACCCGACCATCGGCTGGAGAAATGATAAGTTCTGGGGACTGTAACGTCGAGCGGGCTGGATCGCGGAAAAAATAGACCACCCACGCCGTCAGAATACCACCCATCCAAGCGAGCGGGCTCCAGACGAACCCGAGCACGAGCGTCGCGAAAAGGCCGACTGCGATAAAAGGATAGCCCGCCGGATGGATCGGAACGAGGCTGTTGCGGACCGACGAGACGACGCTCATGAGCAGAGTCTCATTAGCGGCGTCCGATTGAGGTCCAGCAATCCCTTCGGTGCGATAAGCCGCGTATCTCTGTGCTGCATTGACGAAAGGCCGATCGACATTATGGATTCCAATCTGTGGTTTGTTTGAACGTCACGACCAGTATATCGCGGTGTCCTGCGACGGCGCTGTCCCGAGGATGTATCGGTGTGACCCCATGAAGCACGCGGTGGTCATCGAGCACCATAGCCTCGAAGGGATCCTCGAGCGTGAAGGAGCTGATTTCCCGACCGTCTGGAGCGTGAATCTGTGAGACGCCGCCGGTGATGCCCGAACGCTCCACGGCGAGCATGAAGACCCAATCGACACCGTCGCGATGCAAACCCTCCGGCGTCGGCAAACCTGGTCCATCGGGGCGCGCTTCGATGCGGAATTGATGCATTTCGACATACCATAGGCGATGAGCATCGACATCGATAATCATTCTCGTCGTC
This sequence comes from Ochrobactrum vermis, assembly GCF_002975205.1. NCBI lineage: Bacteria > Pseudomonadati > Pseudomonadota > Alphaproteobacteria > Hyphomicrobiales > Brucellaceae > Ochrobactrum > Ochrobactrum vermis. The sequence continues at coordinate 139,098 of NZ_PCOC01000003.1, forward strand.
CGCAGGAGCGCATTGACGAGTTCGCCATTGGTCAGCGACTCATCCACCGGCTCGAACCAACGCGCGATGCCACCGTTTAACGGGTTATGCTCACGATCCTGATAGTGTGGGCGGTGCGCACGTCGCCAGATGAAGTTCGGACCAACCAGGAAAACCGCGAAGCTGCGGCGACGATAGGTCCCACCGTCAGCCATATATTCATCGAGCCCCAAGGAATTCCAGTTGTCATGGAAGAGTGACCACTCTTCCATGGAAGACAGCCCAACCAACTCCTGCATATCTGACGCGCAGATTCGGACAAAACCGCTGTCTTTCAGCTCACGAATGCACTGATCCAGTATTTCAGCTGCGTTCATGACGCCACCTTGGAAATGAAGGTGGAGCCACAGATTGCTGTGAAAATCGCGACTGGAAGAGTTCTGAGCCGAATCGTAGCTACTGTTCGCGTCAACGGCTTTTCATACAGTGGGGTTATGTACATCAACGGTATGCGCGACGAGCACCCGTCGCGAAACGAACGGCTCTTTTCCAACTTCAACTGCCTCCGGAAACTGAATCGATCAAACGATTGCTAACGATCAAGCGGCCCACCCCATAGGTCCGGATTGCAGAAGGAGAATGTGCCGGTTGCTACTCGGCGAGTACGGCTGATTAATCCGGCCCCCCGACGTCGACGTATCCGGCGCTTTAAGTCTTGGCAGCGAAGACCCAGTGTTTGTCTCGATGCGACGGTGGCCTGCGCCAAATCGGAAGCCACGCCGCAAGCGGAGAGGTTTGAATGATCGCTTTAACGACCAAACACGTGAGTAAAAGTAATCAAGTATCCAGTCACGTGAGCAAGCCCAAAGTGCGCCCGCGCAATCCTCACTTCTCGTCCGGACCGTCGGCGAAGCGTATTGGCTGGCACCTGTCTGTCCTCGACGATGCTTTGATTGGTCGTTCGCACAGGTCCCAGCTCGGTAAAGCAAAGCTTGCTGAAGTGATTGAACGCACCCGCGCCATCCTCGGCGTGCCGGACGATTATCGCATCGCAATCGTGCCAGGCTCGGATACCGGCGCCATGGAGATGGCGATGTGGTCTCTTCTCGGCTCGCGCGGGATCGATGTCCTTGCTTGGGAAAGCTTCGGAAAGGAGTGGGTGACCGACATCACATCACAGCTCAGCATCACTGACACCCGTACTTTTGTTGCAGATTATGGGAAGTTGCCGGACCTCGGACAATGCGACGCGTCACGCGATATCGTCTTCACGTGGAACGGCACTACCTCTGGCGTGCGTGTGCCCAATGGCGACTGGATTTCTGACGATCGTACAGGCCTTACCATATGCGACGCGACTTCAGCCGCCTTCGCTATGGCGCTGCCTTGGTCGAAGTTGGATGTCGTGACCTGGTCCTGGCAAAAGGTGCTGGGTGGGGAGGGTGCGCACGGCATGCTAGTGCTCGGTCCGCGCGCGGTCAAGCGTCTGGAAGCGCAAGCGCCTGCTTGGCCGATCCCCAAGCTTTTCCGCATGACCAAGAACGGCAAGTTGATCGATAGACTGTTTACCGGTGAGACAATCAACACTCCGTCATTGCTGGCGGTAGAGGATGCGATCGTTGGGCTTGACTGGGCGGAGAAAATCGGAGGTCTGCCCGAACTGACCCGGCGATGCGAGGCCAATCTCGCGACTGTCACGGATTGGGTGTCTCGCAGCCGATGGGCAGCTTTTTTAGCAGAGCGGCCTGAGACACGCTCATGCACAGCATTGTGCCTCCGAATCATCGCGCCCGAAATCGAAATGCTTGATGTAACTGATCTGAAGCGGTTTGTCGCGGAAATGGTGTGGTTATTGGATCTGGAGGGAGTCGCCTATGACATCGGTTCCTATCACGCCGCGCCGGTGGGCTTGCGTCTCTGGGGTGGCGCCACAGTAGAGAACGCCGATATGGAAGCGGTTCTTCCCTGGCTCGATTGGGCATTTGAAGTGACGCGCTTGGCATGGAATCTTGGAGAGGAGGCCCGGTTCCGGGGCCCCGCTTGACCGATGTCCGTCGTGTGTTCTGTCCAATCAAAGACCCCCACCGACGATGCGACGCAGCGGATTACCGTACCTCGCCTGGAAAGCGCAGGTGACTGCCTGATCCGAATCTGTCTAGCCGCAGTTCGCACCATCGCCGTCTCGGTTCAGCACATCGACGCGGGAATGTCCCGGCAGGGGCTACCGGTCGACGAATTGCAAGCGCTAGTGAATGAATCTGATCTGATAGATAAGTTTGGCGTCGAGCTCATCATGAGCCCCGCGCGATGGAAGACGAGCTCAAGTACTCCGGAAATGCGCAGCAGCTCTCGGCTTTCAAAACAGTGATCCAATACCTGCCGGCGGCCTGGCGGATGTGCCGCTGGAGAATATCAAATGGGGCTCATACGTGGAGATAATCGCCCCACCGGTCGGCTGAAGCGTCCGCTAAAGATGTTGGAGCGATCAATTACAGGATCCTGACAAACCTCGGATCGCACTACCGGCGGATCTACGTCGATTCGCGGGCTCTTTGGAGCCCTCCGCATCGTGCCCCCTAACGCAAGTGTTGCAGCTTATGGGGTAATTTAGCCACCGCGATTTCGCGTAGCTATGAAGCATTTTTGGATCGACGCAGGCTCATTGCCGCTCGTCGGTGTTCTATTAAAGGAGACTGTATCCAATGTCCGCCATTCCGCTGTTCGATGTGAAAAGACAGTTGTTGCTCTTGCGCTCAGACCTTGATCGCCGCATCGCCGCGGTTATCGATTCAGGTCTTTTCATTAATGGCCCAGAAGTCGGCGAACTCGAATACAAGCTGGCGCGATTCGCCGGCTGCGCTCACGCTGTAGGCGTTTCTTCCGGTACCCACGCGCTCCAGATCGCACTGATGGCGGAGGGGATCGGACCGGGCGACGCGGTATTTCTTCCGGCGTTTACCTATACGGCCACTGCTGAAGTGCCACTAGTGCTGGGAGCGACACCGATCTTTGTCGATGTGGAGCGGGAAACGTTCAATCTCTGCGTCGCCGACCTCGAACGCCGCGTTGCTCTGGTCAAAGCGGATGGGCGACTTCGACCTCGGGCGGTGATTGGAGCCGATCTGTTCGGATTACCGGTAGATTGGCCGGCGGTCGAAGCGATCTGTGAACGCGAGAATATGCTTGCGCTGGATGACGCTGCGCAGGCCTTCGGGGCTGAACTCCACGGCCGAAGAATTGGCCGCCACGGTCATGCGACAACCTTGTCCTTTTTCCCGACAAAAACATTAGGTGCGTTCGGAGATGCTGGCGCGATTCTTACAGACGACGCGGCGCGCGTCGAGGTCTACCGGAAGATCCGATCACATGGCGAAGGCCGAACCCGCTATGACGTTGAACGGACCGGTGTCAACGGGCGCATCGACACGATCCAGGCGACGATCCTCTCTGCCAAGATGGAAATACTTGAGCAGGAGCTGGTTCAACGACGACAAATCGCCGCGACTTACGATGCCGCCCTGAATGGATTTGTCGGCTTGCAAACGGCGCAACCAGGCGCGGTGAACGCCTATGGCCTATACACCATCCGGCTGCCACATACTTCGGTACGGACGCGAGTCCAGGAAGCACTAACGGCGCGTGGGATTGGCTATGGGGTCTATTATCCTAAGCCGCTTCACGTGCAGCCAGCCTATACCACAACACATGAGGGATCGATCCGAGGGGGGCCTCCAGCGTTGCCGGTCAGCACAGCCTTATGTGGCCAAGTGCTATCGCTACCGATGAACCCTTATATGAGCCTGGCCGAAGCCGAGACGGTTGCGTCAACAGTCGTTGCAGCTGTGTGATTAAGACACGTCAGCGGGCATGACCGGTCCGATCCTAAGCGGCCCAGGACGCCTAACGAATCCGGTACTCCAATAGGAGCTTAACATTGCCTAATGGTCTGCCGACAAGGATTTAATTCTCGAGACGCCGCGCGCTATCTCTCTACTCACTAGGCAGATAGACACCAAGCTGAAGGATACCGATGAAGCATGCCGCTGCACCATATGACATCGGGTCCATCCGAGCCGATTTTCCGATTCTAAAGCGTGAGATCAATGGTCGACCGTTGGTCTATCTCGATACCGCCGCTTCCGCACAGAAACCTCGGGCCGTCACACAGGCGATGGTCGATTTGATTGAGAATGACTACGCCAATGTCCATCGCGGATTGCATTTTCTCGCCAATCGGTCGACTGACGTCTACGAAGGAGTGCGCGAAACGGTGTGCCGGTTCCTCAATGCGTCGACGCCGCGGGAGGTCGTCTTTACTCGCTCGGTCACGGGCGCGCTGAATCTTCTCGCCTCCTCGCTTGGCAGACATCAGCGGATCGTCGAAGGGGACGAGATCATTCTATCCGAATTGGAACACCACTCCAACATCGTGCCTTGGCATTTCTGGCGTGAGCGGCATGGTGCCGTGATCCGCTGGGCACCTGTCGACAACGACGGCAATCTGATTGTGGACGCTCTGGAAGAGCTACTGTCTTCGCGCACCAAAATTGTGTCCATCACGCATATGTCGAATGTGGTGGGCATGGTGACACCGATTAAGCACATTGCAGCGCTTTGCCGTGCGCGCGGAATCCCGCTCGTCGTGGATGGCGCTCAAGGGGCAGTGCATCTTCCACTCGACGTGCAAGATCTCGGGACCGATTTTTATTGCTTCACTGGTCACAAGGTCTACGGGCCGACCGGCATCGGCGTCCTATACGGACGACTGGAATTGCTGGACAAGCTGCCACCATTTGAGGGTGGGGGTGAAATGATTGAGACGGTCACGAAGGACACTGTGTCCTATAACAGCGCACCGCATCGGTTCGAAGCCGGTACTCCACCGATCATCGAGGCGGCAGGCCTGGGTGCGGCCTTGGATTATCTATCGGGCATCGGACGTGAAGCTGTTCTCGCGCATGAAACAGCGCTCACACACTATGCCCATGCTCGCCTTGAAGAATTCGGCGGGATCGAGGTTTACGGCCGGGCAGCCCACAAAGGTTCGATCATCGCATTCAATCTGAAGGGCGCTCATGCGCACGACGTCGCTACTATTCTTGATCGAGCGGGCGTCGCAGTTCGCGCGGGAACGCACTGCGCCTCTCCCTTGCTTGCGAAGATCGGGAAAACCTCCTCCTGCCGGGCTTCCCTTGGGCTTTACAGCACCAAGGGCGAGATCGACGCGTTGATTGACGCACTCGGAACAGCTCAGCGGATACTGCTGCCATGAACGCCGGGGTGAACTCATTCCGCAACGGGCCCGACGAGAATGGACGTTTCGGAAGATATGGCGGTCAGTTCGTTTCCGAGACGTTGATGACGCTGATCCACGACTTGCAGCGGGCTTACGACGAGGCCCGCCATGACTCGGAGTTTCTGGCGGAGATGCAAGGCCATCTCAAAACCTTTGTCGGCCGACCGTCGCCGCTCTACTTTGCAGAGGGCCTTACCAAACATTTCGGTGGAGCGAAGATCTATCTCAAGCGTGAAGATCTTAATCACACAGGCGCCCACAAGGTGAACAATGTGTTGGGGCAGGTCATGCTCGCCCGGCGCATGGGAAAACGGCGCATCATCGCCGAAACCGGTGCCGGTATGCACGGCGTCGCCGCAGCGACCCTCTGTGCCCGTTTCGGGCTCGACTGCGTCATCTACATGGGCGCGGTCGACGTTGCGCGTCAGGATGCTAACGTGGCGCGCATGCGTATGCTAGACGCCGAAATCCGGCCGGTACATACGGGTTCGGCAACGCTTAAGGATGCCATGAACGAAGCCCTTCGCGACTGGGTGACGAATGTGGCTGACACCTTTTACTGCATCGGAACTGTTGCTGGCCCCCACCCCTACCCAATGATGGTTCGCAACTTTCAGTCTGTTATCGGCGAGGAAGCCCACCAGCAGATCTTCGATGTCGAAGGACGTTTGCCGAACGCGCTGCTTGCCTGCATTGGCGGCGGTTCGAACGCAATGGGGCTTTTTCATCCATTTCTCGATAATGCGGATGTCGAGATATTTGGCGTCGAGGCTGCCGGTCTTGGACTAAACCGTGCGCATGCGGCCGCGATCGCTGGGGGCCGCGCCGGCGTGCTTCACGGCAACCGCACCTATCTCCTCATGGATGGAGATGCACAGATCCAAGAAGCGCATTCGATCTCGGCCGGACTTGATTATCCCGGTATCGGCCCCGAGCACGCCTGGCTTCACGACGTGGGTCGTATCACCTTCCTGTCGGCGACCGACGAGGAAGCGGTCGAGGCTTTTGGTCTTTGTTCGCGCATCGAGGGTATCATCCCGGCGCTAGAGGCGGCCCATGCACTAGCACGATTGCAAGACGTCGCAGGATCACGGCCGAAGGATCACGTTGTGCTCGTAAGCCTGTCGGGTCGGGGCGACAAGGATATCCCCACGGTCCTTTCGCACAAGGTAAAAGCAAGCGAGGCGGCACACGTGGTGGATTCGAGGATCTGAACAATGCGAGGCACTCCGGCTCTAGAACATACCAATTTTTTCGATGGACAGGCCCTGCAGAAGGTTTTCGAGGAAGAGATGATATACGCAGTGATTCATACCTTCTATGATCGCGTCCTGAGCGATGAATTGCTGGTGCCGATATTCGATCGGACCATTGCGCAGGGTCCATGGCCAGACGATCCCAAAGCTATATGCGAATTCCGGTCAGGCGTTCCGCCGCACATTGCGCGATATGCAGGTTTATCACTCCCGGCGACCTGACCATCCCCGACCCTGGCGATGGCTGTCTCTCTTCAAGAAGACGATCGAAGATATTTGTTCGGCTGTACTTGCGGCGCGGTTCATGGATCGGGCCTTGCGGATCGCTCATTTGTTCCAGTTCGCTAATGCCTTCGATCAGACGCTCGACACGATGGGAGTGAAGCCGATCACTATTGATAACCGGTGGGTTTGACATACCCTACCGTCGGACATCAATCAGCTTCTTCTAGTCAGGTGTCAGGCATTTCTCGCGGGGCCATGCACTTTCCTCGCCTCAGCCTCTTCCAATTTTTGCCGGATGAAAGGACCCGTCATGACCGACCCCATAGAGCGCCGGACGCTTCTCACCACTGCAGCCCTGCTTGCTGCAGCCGCAGCGCTGCCAGCCTGCGCAGGAAAAAACCAGCAGCGAACATCTGCGTTCCATGATGGAGGTTCCACCCGGTGCGCCGAAGGTCGCTATGCTGGCCTATCCCAAGATGGTGGCGCTCGACCTCATTGGCCCCATGACGGTCTTCAAGGTCATGCGCTTTGACGTGCAACTTGTCTGGAAGGACAAGGGGCCAGTCTCGACTGACGTGGGCCTCCCGTTCACAGCGACCCAGACGTTCGATGAATGTCCGAAGGATATAGATGTCCTCTTCGTACCGGGCGGAATCATGGGCACCATTGATTGCATGAACGATCGCGATGTGGGTTCGTTTCTGGCCGATCGAGGTACGCGTGCCCAGTGGGTGACAAGTGTCTGTACAGGCGGTCTTCTGCTGGCGGCGTCAGGGCTACTTAAAGGCGTTGACACGACTGCTCATTGGGCCGTGGCTGATCTTCTTCCGCTCATGGGCGCGCGCCACGTTGACAAGCGCGTGGTGCGTGACCGCAACCGTATGACCGGAGGTGGGGTTACTGCCGGCATCGACTTCGCGCTCGCGCTCGTCGCGGAGATGAAAGGTCAAGAGGCTGCACGTCGGGTTCAGCTAATCATCGAGTATGCACCCGAACCTCCGTTTGCGAATGGAACCTCGCAGCAGGCCGGTGCAGAGCGCGTCGTTCAAATACGCAAGGGGCGCACATGGATGGACAATCAGGCGCGACTTGCCGCGGAAGCCGCTGGAGCCCGACTTGGCATCTGAGGCGATACTCTCTTGACGGCGCATGCCAGCGCGGCAAGGGCGGTGCCAACCCTGTCAGAGCTAGGCCACGCGAAAGCGTTGCAGCGATCGCCGCGCATTATTTTCTGGGCCAACCGTCACGAACCAAGCTGCGTTAAGCACGGCGCCACTTTCTTATGTCGAACGTGGTGGGCTATCGATAGGTAACGCAATCTCCAGCACTGATCCCGAGTTTCGCTGAAATGCGATTCGACCACCATGCTGTATCGCAATTTCGCGCGCAATCGACAAGCCAAGCCCAGCTCCACGCGTATCGGGCGAAAGTTTGCGGAAGCGCTCAAACACGGCATCTTCTTGATTGGCGGGCGGTCCGTTTCCCTGGTCTGCAATTTCGATTTGCACCGCGTCGTCGACCCGACCAGCTTTAAGAACAAGGCGATTCCCCCAATCGGAAAAACCACCGGAATACCCGGCCAACCGCGACCACCAGACAAACGCACCCGAAAAGAGCGCGCCGCCGACGGATTGAAACTCCGGTAGGGCTACGCCCTCCCTGCGTTCCAATCCGTCGGCATTCTCATCCTGATTGACGCTGAACTCTCACGTTGTTTGTCGCTCCGCAGTAACGCCTTGTCTTGCTCGTTATCACGTCAATATCCAAGTTCAACGAGTTGGTTGGGGAGCCTTCTTCCGATGGTCGCCATTGACCGAGGTCTGACGGTCGTAAGTGAGGCGATGACCGCCGCCGTATACCCTGGAGTCTCATACCGGCCCATCGCCGGGAGGTCCTGCCCTTCAACGCCGTCTGGTGCCCGCGAAACCACAATCCAGCTTTAAGCCGGCTCCGAGACCGCGCCAATGCAATGGCGGCCCTCGGGGGCCACCGAGCCAACGGCTTCACGGTGCGGAACGAATGCGGTGCTGCTGCGGAGTCTGGACCAGCCAAACTGGTGGTCAGCGTTGGCTTATCCCAGCCATTGGCGCTCCGCAAAGCCGCGGTAGATCCCTGACTTATTCCCGGAGGCTATCAATCCAATAAAGCAAATGTACTTAAACTATTTATCGATTGCCAATAGACCTTCGCCAGCCAGTTGGCGCAACAGATCGTATTGGAGAAAATGAGTGTCCAAACTAACTACTTCATTCGGCGCGCCGGTTGCCGACGACAACAATGTCGTTACAGCTGGCGCTCGCGGTCCCCAGCTTTTGCAGGATGTCTGGTTTCTCGAAAAAATGGCGCACTTCGACCGTGAGGTGATTCCGGAGCGGCGGATGCACGCCAAAGGCGCGGGCGCCTTCGGAACATTCACGGTCACGCATGACATCACACAATACACGCGCGCCAAGATTTTCTCCGAGGTCGGCAAGAAGACCGAGATGCTCGCACGTTTCTCGACGGTGGCGGGTGAACGCGGCGCGGCGGATGCCGAGCGCGACATCCGCGGCTTCGCTCTCAAATTTTACACAGAAGAAGGCAATTGGGACCTGGTCGGCAATAACACGCCGGTCTTCTTCATGCGCGATCCCCTGAAATTTCCGGATTTGAATCATGCGGTGAAACGAGACCCAAGAACCGGCCTCCGCAGCGTTGAAAACACCTGGGACTATTGGACGAGCCTCCCCGAGGCGCTGCATCAGGTCACGATCATCATGAGCGACCGGGGTATACCCAGGAGCTGGCGCCACATGCATGGCTTTGGCACGCACACCTTCAGTTTCATCAATGCGCAGAATGAGCGGTTCTGGGTCAAATTCCACTTCCGCACACAGCAGGGCATCGAGAACCTGACGGATGAAGAAGCCACCCTGCTTATCGGCCATGATCGGGAGAGCAGCCAAAGAGATCTGTTCGAGAACATCGAAGCTGGGAATTTTCCACGATGGAAACTCTTTGTGCAGATAATGCCGGAGGCTGAGGCGAACACCTATCACCTCAATCCATTCGACGTCACCAAGGTGTGGCCCAAGGCCGATTATCCGCTGATCGAAGTCGGTGTGATGGAATTGAACCGCAACCCTGACAATTTTTTTGCGGAAATCGAGCAGGCAGCCTTCAGTCCAAGTACGATCGTTCCCGGAATCGGATTTTCGCCGGACCGCCTCTTGCAGGGACGCCTTTTCTCCTACGGCGACACCCAGCGATATCGGCTCGGCGTCAACTATTCTCAAATTCCGGTCAACGCGCCGAGATGCCCGTTCCATAGCTATCATCGCGACGGCGCGATGCGGGTTGACGGCAATGGCGGCGGCCGCACGCCCTATGCCCCCAACAGTGTCGGCGAGTGGTCATCCCAGCCGGAATTCAGCGAACCGCCACTGAATATCGACGGAGCGATGCAGCGCTGGAATCATCGTGTCGATGAAGACTACCATTCGCAGCCGGGCAATCTGTTCAGGAAAATGACCCCAGCCCAGCAAAGGATCCTGTTTGAGAACACAGCGAGAGCGATCTACGGCGCGTCGAGCCTCGTAATAGATCGGCATATCGACAATTGCACGAAAGCGGATCCGGATTATGGACGAGGGGTGGCGGATGCGCTTGCCGCGCTTGCGGAGAAGAGACGCTGCGAAGTGGTTTCAGAGTAAGCGGCGGAGTGATGGAGTTCGGGGGACCGAGTCCAGGGTCCCCCTGAACGGTCCCCGGCAACGCCTCCGCAGTGGGCGCTGCTACTTTCTTAGCGAGGGGATTGTCGCCAAGTCCAGTTCTTCAACAATGGCGGTGAGGTGAGCTGAAAGGGCCAAGAGTTCGTCCTTTCTTGGGTCGGTTGCGCGCCATGCCAATGCAACGCGCCGTGAATAACCCGGATCGGGCATGGGTCTGTAGCTGATCATCTCCAGTTCGGAGAGAGCGGTGACGGGTAGAAGCGTGCATCCTTCACCAGCCGCGACCATGTATTTCAGCGTCTGGAGGCTAGTAGCGAAGCGTTGAGGCGGCGCGACCAACTGGCACGTGGCGAGTGCTTGATCACGCAGGCAGTGGCCTTCTTCCAATAATAGCCGGTCGCTATCGTGCAATTGGCTCCAGTCCGGTCCATCCGCGAGACCGGCGACGTGCCCTTGCGGGCAGGCAAGGACGAATGGCTCTTCGAAAATCTCTGCGATATCAAGCGAGGAATCCGAGACTGGCAACGAGAGCAAAACAGCGTCGACTGTGCCCTTGGCGAGGGATGCGACAAGCTCGTGGGTGAGGCCCTCGCTGGGGATTATCGCGATAGCTGGATAGAGTGTTCGCAAGGGGCCGAATATCCTTGGAAACAAATATGGACCGAGCGTCGAGATCGCGGCAATCTTAAGCTGCCCCCCGAATGGCAAGATGGGTCCATGGCTCATTCTTGTCAGTTTAGCCGCTTCTTCGAGCACCCGCGTTGCCTGTTGGACCACGGCATCGCCGGCTGGAGTAACGAGAACGCGCCGGGTGGTCCTTTCAAACAGCGTGATCCGTAGGAACGCTTCGAGCTTACGGATTTGTGTCGACAATGCGGGTTGTGAAACCCCGCAGTGGGCCGCGGCCCTGACGAAACTCCGTTGGTCGGCGAGCGCCACGGCATACTCAAGGTCGCGTAAGGAAAGCCCGGAAAAGTTCATGATCGGCCTGGTTGTGGAGTCGCCCATTCGGTCAGCGTGACTTCGGCCAGCAATACATGAAGGGCTCGTAGAGAGGTCGAAACCAACACACCGTCGGGCGTGCGTTTTTCATTCCATGACGAACGTATGCAAATTCATTAACGTAAGAAGGGCCGGTTCAGCCAAGATGGCTGGGCCAGTCTTGCTTCAAAATTCGGACGCAAGCTGAGCAAGGCGATCTGGTTGCCGCTCTGTGCCGAAACCCACATCCTATCCCATGGTTCGTGTCGCCCGATCACTGCGCTGCGGCGACGAGAGAATGAGGGGCGAGCCTTGCCGCAATCCCGAAGTGGCTGCTCGATGAAACGGTCGTCGTTAAAGAGCAGTTTTCGTCGATTGGAGTGACCGTCGGGCTTTCATAAAGCCGCGATCAGTTGCGATGAACCGATCTAGAGCACGTCCGGGCATGGATGAATCGATTGAGATGTGACGCGACTTCTTTCCAGATATTGCCGCAGGAATCCGAAGTCTTCGCCGAGGCATTGTGGACCTCAGTTTCGCAATCGCACTCCGCCGCAACGACGGTCACTGCGCTGAAGATGAGCAAGGCTACTGCCGACCATGCACGGATGAACATTCTAGCACTCCTAACAACTGAGTATGATACTATTCCACGTCGATGCGATCTTTGCCACGTTGCTTTCACCATACGTGCGAGACAGTTGCGCCGAAAAGGCTTCGTATTTTCACAATGCCGACCCGGAAATCTAACTAGCCAGCCGCACTTTTAATGAATCGGCAACGGCTGGAATGGACGCAAATCGCTCGTGATCTTATCGAACTGCGCCGGTATTCCTCTGCGCGCTGCCGTAATCTCTGAACTCCCTAAGCGGGAATTTTGGGCCTCGGGGGTTGACCATTCCGATCACTACTGAAAATGACAGCCTAGGCCGGTCATTTGGGAAAAGCTCTGACGAGGTCACCGGCCAGGCGATCGATGATCTTGGTGCCTCCGCGCTCCTGGCGGAAGGAGCGCGATGCCGCGCTTCGGCAATCTTTCTCTTGAGGTCGCTGACAAACGCCGAATAGCCTTGCGCGTCAATTTCCGTCGCCGGGGTGGCGCTCCTTCCGCCAGAACTGGAGGTGGAAGGCCGCTTGCTCATGCGGCTGCCTTGCTTGGAACGGAGGCTGCTTCTTCCGTTAACTGGCCAACGAGGGCGCTGATCTGCGTCGCGCTGACACCCTGCTGGGAGAGCCGTTCCACCAGAGAGCGCACGAGAGCCTCAATCTCCACTGAGGCTTGTTGCGTACCCTTTGCGCCCTCCGACTTCCCTGCCAGAGCGGCCGCGATATGGGCGCTTACGCGCTCGGCGGCCTGCCGTGATGGATCGATTTGTACATGGGCATAAATCGCGGTGGAACGTGGGTTCGCGTGCCCCAGAATCGCTCCGGTCAAAGCCAACGCTTCGCCAGTCGAGGTCGCGGTCGATCCGATGGTATGACGAAGCGTGTGGGGCGTCACTCCCGGGAGCTTTGCCTTCTTGATTGCCTTGGTCCAGATGCCCTTCGTGCCCTGGTAATGGCCGTCGCCCCGCTCGGCGGGGAATACGAAATCCGAACCTTCGGTTTTCTCGATGCCCTTGAGCAGCGCAATCGCGGCAGCCCCTACCGGCCGGAGTGACTTTCCGGTCTTGCTGTCATCAAGGAGGAGCAGCCCCTGATCGAGCTCCATCTCCGACCAGCGAAAGCCAGCGATCTCATCGCGCCGACAGCCAGTCAGCGCCCAAAGACGAGCAACGTTGACGGCTTTGGCGTTGACGCCTTCGTATTCCAGCTCGTCAAGAGCTGCCCCGAGGCGGGTAACTTCCTCAAGTGTCAGGAAGCGTTCTCTTCGATTGTCGGTCTTCCGAACCGCTGCTGTTTCGCAGGGGTTCCGCTTCACAATCTCGCTGCGAAGAGCAAAGCTAAAGACCGCCGATAGATCACGCACGACCTTTCGCGCTGCACCCGCTCCGCCGCGGACAATGATCCGCTTGCGCGGACCGATCTTCTCGTCCTTCGCGGTCTTGCCGGCGCTGACATCAGCGACGAAGCGCTCGATGTCGCCTGGCGTGATGTCAGGCGCGCGGAGCGTTCCAAGTAGCGGGACGACATGGTGGCGAAGGCGTGCGAGGGTGTAAGCCTTGGTTTTGGCCTTCATGGGTTCACCCTGACGTTTGCCTCGCTGAATGACGCAGCCCTCCTTCTCGTACAGATCTATAAGCGCGGCCATGGTCAACTCGCGCCGTTTTGCCTGAAGCTCGCTTGCAGGATCAGCACCGGCAGCAACGCTGCCGAGCTTGGCCTTTGCAATCTTGCGGGCCTGGTCAGGGGTAAGAGGACCATATCGCCCGATAGTGAGCCAATGCTGCTTGGCGGAACGGCCGCCGCCATTTGCCCGGTACTTGATCACGAATGTCTTCACGCCCGAGGGCTCGACGCGAAGGGCGAAGCCCGACAGCTCATCGTCCCAGATGTGAAAGCGCTTATCTTGCTTTTGGGCAGCGTCGACGACTCTCTTGGTCAGCGTCACCCCACTTCGCTTTGCCATTTCACCCACCTTACACACGCTGCCGAGATACCACAAGGATACCACGGAGAAGGGAAATTGCTGGATTAGCCTAGCGTTGACACGGCGGAAATGTCAAGATAACATATTGAAGTAGCGGATGTTTTCGCATTTCTGGATACTGTAGCGTAGGTGGTATGCAACCTTGCCAAGGTTGGGGTCGAGGGTTCGAATCCCTTCGCCCGCTCCAGTTTCTCAAATCAGGTTTTACGAAGGCTGCCGACAGGCGGCCTTTCGTGTTTCAGGACATCTCGTCATTTGATTTCAGCTAGAGCATTTCCAGCAAAAGTGCGAAGTGTCTACGCGGGGAAATTCAGTTCACTGGACTGATTTCTTATCCCGCTTCGATGCATTGGATAATGCGATAAAACAAATAGTTAGGGCGGTTCCGGCGATTCGGTCAGAACAGGGAACCACTCTAGATCAGCTTGAACGGCAGCCCCGTAAGAAGCGCCTTGATATAGCGCTTCTTCTGAAAATATCCGTTGAGGGAAATACGCGGTATGGCCGCGACCGGCATCACGCCGGGCCGCTGCAGCACGCCGGGCTGCGTGGTTACGCCCACATCGAAGCCTGCTTTTGAAACGGCTTCGATTTCACGCTCACCGACCGCCGCCTTCCAGCCATAAGGATAGGCAAAGGATCGCGGCCTGTAGCCGGTATAGTGTTCAACCGAGGAGGTCGAATCGGCAACCTCCCTTGCCAGCCTCTCGTCATCGACGCGCCGCAGGTTGACGTGAGTGACTGTGTGCGCCCCAAGATGCACAAGCGGATCGCGGGCCAGGTCATGCAGTTCGGATGCGCTCATCACCGATTCGTCGACGAGAGAAATCGGATCGATCCCGGCCATCCTCGCTGCTGCATCGATGCGGGCTACCGCCTCGTCTTCGTCGAAATGTTGGATGAACTGGACGAGCCTTGCGAAGGCAGCTGATTTCTGGCCTTGGTTTTGCACGCGGACATCAATGGTACCGCCGCCGAAGTCGAACCGGAAACCGTCGGCTTCCGTTACCAGAGCCGCACTGGTTCTCCACCACATGGATCGAGTACGTTCCACAAAGCCGGTCGTGATGAAGATCGTGTAAGGAACATTGTGCCGTCCAAACACGGGAGCTGCGAATTCCGCATTGTTGCGATAGCCGTCATCCAGAGTGAAGGCGACATACTTCTGTCTATTATCGGGCTCGGAAAGCAGCTTCGGCAAATCATGCAGGTGGACGGGCACAAGGCCCGCTTCCAACGATGCTTCTATGGCCATTTCGAGCGTCTGCGGCGTAATCGAGAGAATAGCGTTCGGGTCTAGCCGATCTGTCGCCTCTTCCGGTTTGACGGGATGCATCGTGAAGACGACTCCACGTCCACCGGCAGAAGGGAAGAGCGCCTCAGCACCAGAAAAGGCGATAGCCTCCAGCCCGGCCCGGATCAGCGGATATTTCAACTGCCCTTTATCGACCGCAGCGACATGGCCTGATTCTTTTCCCCCAAAGGCTCCTACGGGAACTGCCTTGCCCCGTTGGCCTATAGCAATTACGTCGCCCCGCGTGAATTGCATTCATCCATTCACGCGAAAGGCCGCACGCTGAGCGTACGGCCTTACCATGCTCTTCGTTAACACATCAAAGCGAAGTCGAACTCTTCCACCAGTCGGTTCCACCGTCATGCGCATACTGGTCAATCTCTGCCAGCTCTTCGCCGCTGAATTCCAACCCCTTCAGGGCTCCCAGTGAATTTTCAAGCTGTGCTACCGAACTTGCCCCGATCAGCGAAGAGGTGACACGCGGGTCGCGCAGTGTCCAGGCGATAGCCATTTGAGCCAATGTCTGACCGCGACGTTCCGCAATGGCGTTCAGCGCCCGGATACGGGCCAGCAGCTCTTCGTTCTGTGCACTGGCCTTCAGGGAGCCGCCCTGATTCGCCCGCGCGCCTTCGGGGATTCCGTTCAAATAGCGGGAGGTCAGCAATCCCTGAGCCAACGGCGAAAAGACAATGCAGCCGGTTCCGATCTCGCCAAGCGTATCGAGCAGGCCATTTTCGATCCAGCGATTGAACATGTTGTAATTGGGCTGATGAATGAAAAGCGGAACCCGCTCTTCCTGAAGGATCGCGGCAGCCTTCTGCGTCAGTTCCGGTGAATAGCTGGAAATCCCCACATAAAGCGCCTTGCCCTGACGGTGCAGATGCGCGAGTGCCCCCATCGTCTCTTCCAGCGGCGTCGTGGCGTCCACACGGTGCGAATAGAAGATGTCGACATAGTCGAGCCCCATCCGCTTCAGCGACTGGTCGAGGCTGGCGATCAGGTATTTGCGACTGCCGCCGATGCCTCCGTACGGCCCCGGCCACATGTCCCAACCGGCTTTTGAAGAGATGATCATTTCATCACGATAGGGCCGAAAATCACTGGCCATCATTCGGCCGAAGTTTTCTTCAGCTGAGCCGGGAGGCGGTCCATAATTGTTTGCGAGGTCGAAGTGGGTCACGCCGAGATCGAACGCCCGGCGCAGGATCGCGCGGCCGTTTTCATAGACATCCCGACCGCCGAAATTGTGCCAGAGACCAAGCGAAATAGCTGGCAGATCGATACCGCTTCGACCAGTGCGGCGATAGATCATATCCGACTGATAACGGTCGGCAGCTGCAGAATAATGCATCACGCATCTCCATCAATGAAATGATCGATCATGCGGGGGAAGCCGATACCCGTTCCACGCATGACAGACGTGGCGCCTATTTGAACCTGAAAGGCACGCGAGGCAACGGCTATCTGTTTATATCGCTCCGACGAACACCATGCGACAGCTGTCCGGACCTGCGCGCAATCTACCGCAAGCAGGTCGCCTGATCGGAAGGCTCAATGCCGCCCAGATGACGCATCACCAAACAGCCGTCCCGTTCGCCGTCGGTTCGACGAGACCCGGCTCACGCAGTAATGCCTGCCGGTGATCGTGCTTCTCAAGGATATTGGTCGGGCGGGATTTGGATCAGTGGAACAATTCCGTCCCCTCACCCCTTCAGTTTTGCGGATGCAGTGAAGTGAAGCGTCAGTTGCAAGCGCATGTCTGCCCCTTCAAACGGCAAAACCCGCCGCTTGTGCGACGGGTTTTTATTTTTGGTTGCGGGGGCACGCAACTACCGATACCGACATTCACTAGAGGTAGCTATCTAGCAACGTTTCAGGGCGAAAATTCATCACGTTTTCTGACTTACCCTTGGCGTTGTTGCATGAAACGAATTGGTGGCGGATTCCGATCTTTGATGCTGGCTTATGTGGTTTCAACTTTGACGCGGACGGATTTCGGGCGTGGTGTCTGCAGCATGCGGTTACGGACGCCGCATCCAAGTTTAACTTCAGTCTTCTGGTTGGTGAATTTGCGTGATCTTAGCTTTGGCCCGTTTGTTGATTTATAATTGCCTATGGCGTTTTCTACTCTCGCTCGCTTCCCATACTCGGTAAGATTTTGCCACTCCATCCGACCGCGTTGAGCATTTGTGCGGCTATGCCAGTCACGCTGATCAGGTGGGCCATATGACGCTTCTTGTAAGTCTCGTATTCGTGGCGGAATGATAATGCTCACACCGGGACTATGACTGCGTAAAGCTTGATAGGTTTGATCACTGTCATAAGCACCATCTGCCATGAAACAAGCGATGGGGCGATCAATCATATCAAGCAAATCAGGAACCTGGCTGAGGTCACTTGTATTTTGATCAGTCAGTGTTTCTGCAATGACCTGATTGCTATCTGCATCAATAGCAAGATGCAGCTTGAGCCATTTTCGTGCAGATTTAGCGCCATGCTTTTCTTCAAGCCATTGGCCAGCTTCATATATCTTCATACCAGTGCTATCGACGATCACATGAAGAGGTTCATCTGTTCCATCCCTCCTGGTGCACCGGGTTAAGCTGGAAACAACAAGATTGGCGCAGCGTCTGCTTAATGTTGTGTGATCTGGCACCGGCAGTTCAACATTGAGTAGCCGCTACAACGAGGCCATTAAGCCTTCTGTCTGACGCAGAGGCTGGTTAAACACTTTGCCACATATCAGCGTCGTCTCAATAGCCAGGTCAGAATAGCGACATTGACCACCGCGCGTCTTGCGCAGTGGTGCAATCCATCCGGCTATAGCTGCTTCACTGATCCAGAAAGTAACACTCCCGCGCTGACGCAAGCCTGCTTCGTACTCCGCCCAGTTCGTGACCTTGAACTTCTGCTTGGGTATCCGGTGACGACGGGCGGAATTGTGCTTGAAAGGCATTGGCTTGATCCAAATTCTCAACGAACCAAAACATTAAAAGCCAATGCTATAAAAACTCTGAAACTCACCGGCGATTGATGCACCAACGCCGGTCCGTTGTACGGGATCATCATGACCGATTACTATCTGATCAAGCGGGAACGCATCAACACTGACGCTCTGTTTGATGATCGTTCGACCGGCGAATACTATTACAGCGGCGGTTATAACTCGAAGGCGATCATGTCGTTGGTCGTATCAGGGTTCATCACGATCTGCGTCTCAGTGGTTCCCGCGTTCAGCGCTTGGGCCGCATTCTCATGGCCAATCGGTGTCGTCGCCAGCATGGCGATCTACTACGCTGTGTCAGGCTCAACCCGTCGACTGAACGCTCAGGCGCGCGGCGACTAGGTCGACGAAACAAAACATTTCATACTGAGGGAGGCGGGTCAGAGACCCGCCTCTTCCTTTTAGTCCCCTAGCAATCAAGCCGGCAAGTTTTCAGCGATGTTCGAAGTGACGATTTCCGCTGTCGCGCAGGATAGAGTCCATCCCAAGTGACCGTGACCAGTATTGTAAAACACATTGCCACGACGCCCGCGACCCACGCGCGGCAACATATTCGGCATCATTGGACGAAGTCCGCTCCATGGCACTGAGCGGCTGGTACCCATTTTGGGAAAATGCTGACGCGTCCAGCGAACCAGCGGCGCAATTCGATCTGCGCGGATGTCGAAGTTATGCCCATTAATCTCAGCCGTTCCTGCCACCCTAAAGCGATCAGTTCCCAGCCGGCTCGTAACGATTTTTGCCGCGTCGTCTAGGAGGCTGACCCATGGCGCAGCCGCCTGACTTTCTTCGTCGTCCAGATGAACGGTGATCGAGTAGCCTTTGACCGGGTAGACGTTTACCCGATCGCCAAGCATCTTTGCGAAGCGGCGACTGGCGCTTCCCGCACAGACCACGACAGCATCGAAGCACTGTTCTTGCATTAATCCGACACCAGGGCCTTCGAACGAGTTCCAGCTCACCATCCACTGATTACCGATCGGTTGAAATCCCTCGACTTCCGATGCGAGTTGAAAGACCGCGCCATGTTTTATGCAAGCGTCGGCCAGCCCTCTCGTGAACTTGTGTATATCGCCGGACGCGTCCGATGGGGTGAAGAAGCCGCCGAAGAAATTGCCCTTCAGCGAAGGTTCGATCGCCTTGATTTCTTCAGGCGTTACGGCCTTTCGCTCAAGTCCCGCGGAGTTGAGAAGCTTATTGACCTCGCTTGCATGGTTGAAGCTTGCACGATCGTTGTAAAAGTGCAGGATTCCGCGCTTCTCAAGGTCGAAAGCTATACCCTCTTCCTCGGCTATTCGATACATGTGTTCGCGAGCAAGTATCGCGAGTTTCGCCGTCTCGATCGTGTTCTCGCGATATTTGGGTATCGCGGCCACGAACTCAGCGAGCCATGAGTATTTCGCCCATGTTGGTTTGGGGTTTAGGAGGAGCGGCGCGTCGCTGGAAAGCATCCACTTGATGCCCTTCAGAAGTGTGGAAGGATGGTTCCAGACCTCGGCATTGCTGGCGGAAAGCTGACCGCCATTCGCATATGAAGTTTCCATTGCCGGATACGACTGCCGGTCGAAAACCGTAACGCGGAAACCGCGACGGATTAGAGCATACGCGGTTGTGATGCCAGTGATACCGGCTCCAATTACAGCTACATGTGACATAGTTTCTCCGTGGACAAACGATTAAGATCTTGCGATCCGTTCTCCCCATCTGTCCTCGGTACCTGAGAGCTTCCCGCGTTGCGGTATCCCCTTCGGTGGGCAAACTGCCACTCTCCAGATTTTCCAGCTACCCGGTCCTTTTGCCTGAGAGTTTCTTGGGGAATTGCTCCGTCGGCGTCCGTATGGGATCTCTCCCGAATAGCTTGTTGGAACTGTTGTTCGATCTCCTCAGCCGCAGGCGTGATCACGCCTCCTTCTTGTACATTTTCGCTAGCATACTTTTTGCAACGCAGCAAACATTTCGCTATGTATTTGCGCCCAATTGACAAGATATTTTCGAAGCGGTTTGCAACACGAGCTCTCCGAAATTTCTAATCGTTTTACCCTGCAGCCTGTGGCTCGGCCCAGACACCGAGACCCCCGGCGATCGCTTCGCCATAAGCATTCAAGATAGGCGCTGCGACACAGCGCATTCCAACAGTCCGCTCTTCGTCGTCGAACGAAAAACCCTGGTCCCGAATACGCTTCAATTCATCGAGAAGTGCGTGTTTTGTCGTGATGGTGTTTTTCGTGAACCTTTGCAGTGGCTTTTTCTGCAACATTGCTTCGACGCCGTTGGAGTCTTGGCAGCTCAATAGGGCCTTTCCTATACCCGAGGCATGCAACGGCGACAGCGTTCCGGGCGGAAAAAACGCGCGGATCGACTCGTGCGTTTCCACTTGGCTTAGGAAAAGCACTTGCCCGGTGCTGAGAACTCCGAGATTCGAAGTCTCACCAGTCGCCTGCATCAAGTCTCGCATCAACGGCCTGCTTCGTTCCACCACGTTGGTGCGCCGAAGAAAAGCTGCCCCCAGCCGAAACGCCTCTGCTCCGATTGACCAGGTTTGTTGCGCCGGCTCGATTTCCACGAAACTTCTGTCTTCGAGCGTCGCAAGTAAGCGATGAACCGTTGCTATCGATGCGCCAAGGCCCTCGGATATTTCAGTCAAGGTCAGACCCGGTCGCTCGGAAATAAAAGCCAGGAGGTCGAGCGCCTTTGTCAGGGCTTGGCTCGTGACGGGTGATTGAGGTGCAGCGAAGCCTTTCGGCCGCCCTCTTCGTCGTATGTGTTCTGCCATTGCCAAGTCTTCCTTTGCCTATTTGAAGTCACCGTTTTTTTTGAAAAAAAAACAAGCGCATGTTTCTGCTGAACAATATCTATTTTATTGTCTTTTTAAAAAACTTTTTCAGAAAAATATCAACGATAGCACGCCTGTGTTAGTCCTTCATCAGCACGGAGGACTTTCCATGAAAGCTCAGAACCCGACCTTCATTCCTGGACCAACGAACCTTCCGGAGACGCTTCGGAAGGCGGTGGACATAGCGACTGTGGACCATAGGTCCCCGGCGTTCGGGGAGATATTGCGGCCGGCTTTGAAAGGCGTCAAAGCTGTTCTCGCCACGATTACCGCAGAGGTAATACTCTTTCCCTCCACCGCGACCGGTGCATGGGAATCATCCATCACCAACCTCCTCTCTCCGGGCGACCGCGTCCTAGCAGGGCGGTATGGTGTGTTCAGCCAACGATGGATCGATATGTGTCGTCGCCACGGTCTGACCGTCGACGCAGTAGAAACGCAATGGGGTGAAGGCGCTCCTGCAGATCGCTTCCGTGATATTCTCGAAAAAGACACCGCATTCGAGATCAAGGCTGTCCTCGTCACGCATAACGAGACTGCGACAGGAGTTGCATCAGATGTCGCCGCAGTCCGCTCGGTGCTCAACGATCTAAATCATCCAGCACTCCTTCTGGTGGATGGGGTCAGCTCAATCGCATCCATGGATTTTCGAATGGACGAGTGGGGTGTCGACGTCGCTATAGTCGGATCGCAGAAGGGCTTCATGTTAGCCGCCGGGTTGGCGATTGCCGCCTTTTCGCCAAAGGCGATGGCATGTGTATCCAGCGCAAAACTTCCGCGTTGTTACTTCGATATTCGCGACATGCTCGGCAGCTACAACGCCGACACATATCCCTACACTCCTCCCGTGAGTCTGATTAACGGTCTCAAGGTTGCGACCGAGATCCTTTTGGACGAGGGCATGCCGCAGGTATACGAGCGTCACAACCGACTGGCTGGCCTCTGGGGTCAGGGCGGCCGTCCAGGCTTGGGGTCTTAAAATATGCGCCCGCAGGCCCGAACTTTATTCGGACACAGTAACAGTCATCCAAACGCCGACCGGATTTGATGCTGGACGGATCGTCTCCCACGCTGCCAGCAAATACGGTGTGGCTTTTGGTGTAGGCATCGGGGATCTCACCGGCCAAGTCTTCCGAATTGGCCATCTTGGCTGCCTCTCCGACGTCGTGATGCTCTCCGGTATCGCCACGGCTGAGATGTGCATGGTTGATCTCGGACTACCAATCAAGCTGGGATCGGGTGTTGCCGCGGCCCAGGACTTATACCGAAACGACGGCCCTGCGGCTAGCAAGATCGCGGCATGATGGAGACCGTATCGATGGACATTCCCACCTATGCCGACGTGCTTGCGGCACACGAGCGCATCGAGCCCTATATCCACAAGACACCGGTATTGACGTCGCGGATTATCGACGAGATTACCGGTGCAAACCTGTTCTTCAAATGCGAGAACCTCCAGAAAGCCGGCGCTTTCAAGGCTCGCGGAGCAACCAACGCCGTGTTCGGGCTAGACGAGCAACCGGCACGCAAGGGTGTAGCGACACACTCCTCCGGCAACCATGGAATCTGCCTCGCCTACGCTGCATCGCGCCGCGGCATTCCGTGCACTGTAGTGATGCCGCGCACGGCACCGCAGGCGAAAAAGGATGCCGTGCGGGGATATGGAGCAACAGTGGTTGAGTGCGAACCGTCGACGTCATCGCGCGAAGCGGTTTTCGCCGAGGTCGTGGCCAAATCGGGTGCTGAGTTCGTTCACCCCTACAACGACCCACGCGTGATCGCGGGACAGGCCAACTGCTCGAAGGAGCTGTTGGACCAAATTCCCGAGCTCGACGCAGTCGTCGCCCCGATCGGTGGAGGCGGCATGGTGTCGGGGACCTGCCTGACACTGTCCCACCTGCAGCCTACCACCAGAATTTTTGCTGCCGAGCCCGAGGGTTCTGTCGCGATTTTTTTACTTCTTCTGCGTTATTGTCACTTCAGTGTGCATAATTGGGTGAGGTAACTGAGTATGGCGATCGATTTCAAAGGAGCCCACTTTCCCAACAGTGTCATCCTTTATGCTGTTTTCTTCTATGTGCGCTATCCAGTTTCCTATCGTGACCTTCAAGAAATAATGGCTGAACGTGGTGTTGATGTTGACCATGCCACACTGAACCGCTGGATCGTTCGATACTCACCGCAAATTGCTGATCAGGCACAGAAACGTAAACGCCCGACACGTGGCTCCTGGCGAGTGGATGAAACCTATGTGAAGGTCAAAGGGAAATGGACCTATCTGTATCGAGCTGTTGACCGCGACGGACAAACCCTTGACTTCATGCTTTCGGAGCGGCGAAATCTCGGTGCAGCAAGGCGTTTCTTTAAGAAAGCAATTGCAAGCAATGGCACTCCGGACAAGGTCGTCATTGACAAAAGTGGAGCCAATCTGGCTGGTGCACAGGCCATGAACACAATCCTGAAGATCACTGGCACAGGTAAGCTGATTGAAATCCTGCAGATTAAATATCTCAACAATATCCTTGAACAGGATCATCGCTTCATCAAGCGGATCACTAAAGAAATGCTAGGTTTCAAGGCATTTCATTCAGCTTCAGCGACCATTGCAGGCATTGAAGTGGCTCACATGATCCGCAAGAAGCAATTTACAAATGACAACCGTTCGCCATTCAGGGTCTTTGCCGACCTCGCAGCATAATTGCGCCCAGACATAAGCACGCTTATACCCAGCTGAAAAATTTGCGACAGAACCATTGGAGACGTTGACCTTACAACCAACGAATCAAGTGCCTTTCGCGACGTAAAGTCCTATCAGGTCCACCGTGTCAGCGACGAACCGATCAATGTGCCGAGAGGCTTGATCGATATGAAAGAAAGCGACTTCGAGAGTTGATTGCGTCCGGTGCGGCTCGCACAGAAGTCAGTTTTTACGTCTGTCGCCCTTCGTGTAACTGTTGCGAATGCTCTTGTTCAATGCGCTCCAGGATCGCAAGAGCCTCTTTAGCCACATCTTCTGTAAGCGAAACTTGAAGCCGACCTTTAAATGTTAAGGGCTGTCTCGTTGCCTTGTCTACGATAGACCAGGTGCCGTCGCCTTTGTGTAGCATCTCATAAGTGGTCACTATTTCTGTCTCCCCAAAAGATCAATGCAATGTCCTGATTTCAATTTTCACTGCCTCACCGATCCGAATACGAAATATCCAACAACAATTAGTGCTAGGATAAACTAGCAGAACAAAAAGGCTGGGCGTTTTCGCATGCTTCCGGTTCGCTCGGAGGAATGAGTAGATTCATCGGAATCCCATCCCCGGAGGCCGGACGCGTGACTGGAGGCGTTACTTTCAGTGGTCTTTGTTGGATCTCCGCCTGATCGCGGTATTGCATCGTTATCAGGAAATGAGGATCCTCCAGCTTCTGCGTCGGTTTCCATCGGTGCCGCTGCCGGATCAAAGCCAGGAACTTTATCCCCGGTCTCGCCTTTTGGGATAGATCCCCCTTATACGAGCGCCAGCGCTTTTCTTTGGTGAATTAGTTTTCATCACTAAGATCCTCCGTGGTCCAACTTCTCGCCGGATCAAATGTTCCCCCGAAAAGCAAAAAGTATTAGCATACGGAATTGGTTACGTGCTGGTCAGGGAACAAATGCCCATTCGCAAATGTTTCGCTTTCCTAACAAGGAGGAAAGAAGATGGATCACACCAATCATATCCGCTTGGCGAATGAAGAACTCGTTGCTGAAAATATTGAAGGGGCGACGGTGTACGGTATTGACGATGAGAAAGTTGGCACAGTCGATCACGTTCATGGTGCGGGGCTTGGAAGCACTGTCATTGTTGATGTTGGCGGATTTCTTGGAATAGGAGCGAAACCTGTTGCCGTTCCTATCAGCGAACTCGAATTTATGCGAGATGAAAATGGCGACGTGCATGCGGTAACAAGCTGGAATAAAGCCCAGCTTGAAGAAATGCCGGAACATCAAGACTAATCAACCACATTTGTAGGCTCCGGGCGAACTGTCTGCCCGGGGCGTGCAAGACACCTTAAGGGGACATGCGTTAAAAAAGTCGACGAAGTTTTCTCTGGGAGGGGAGCATGCATTGGAACAAAAGAGGGGAAGTGCCGCAGAAGCTGCGCAAAGATAATGCGCTAACGGTGATTACGCGAATTCGTTACGTCGTATTAATTGAAAAAAGCTTGAACGAACCGTTCGGTGCGAGGGACATTCGACTTTACGCGCACGGCTGGCGTTATGGCCAATATAATTCATTCCTTTCAGACCACACCGTAGGCAAATCAGCAGAAGCCTTTTTTGTTAAGGTGGCTAGGGGAAAATATCGACTTTTGAACGACGATGAGTTGTATACTTTAAATAAGAACTGACCCATTTTAGACAAACATGCGCCTGTTGGCAGGGCTCGCTTTAGCAGGCGCATGCCTCGTCAGCTTCATCGCTGACGGGGCATATAGATGCGTTGTTGTCGTTATATTTTGTGAAAAACTCGGTCTTTTATATGGCTGAGTTTGAAGTAGCATTTTCTGTCCAACAATGGGAGGTGGAAATGCCGTTTTTTAACGAAGCGAGCTGCATTTATACTCCTAAGGAGGTAGATTTCTTGCGCA
Organism: Ochrobactrum vermis; assembly: GCF_002975205.1. Classification (NCBI taxonomy): domain Bacteria; kingdom Pseudomonadati; phylum Pseudomonadota; class Alphaproteobacteria; order Hyphomicrobiales; family Brucellaceae; genus Ochrobactrum; species Ochrobactrum vermis. The sequence continues at coordinate 164,886 of NZ_PCOC01000003.1, forward strand.
GCTGTTTTACCACTGCTGCCATTATTCTCAAAGAAAGCGGCCGTCCTTATTCACCGAGCGAACTCGCGGCTTGTGTTATTAAACTCTATCAGTGCGGTTTGCGAGAGCGGTCGCAATTGATGGAACTGGCTGCAAGGCTAGCTCATCAAAAGCACCGAATGAAAGAGGAGATGGACATCCATCATAGTCCATCGCCAAAAAGCGTTCAGGAACTCTTTGCTCAGAATGGCGTTTAAAAGATTGCATCAGCTACTCTCTAAGCCAAGCGGACAAGCTGATGCTAGCCCTGCCTCTGCACCTCGAGGCAGGGCACTTTTTATATTTCCACGATCGAACGTTAAAGAATGAGTTTGCCGCCGGTGACCGCGATGGTCGCACCGGAAGTATAACTTGAGAGAGGATCGGCCAGCATAACATAAGCGGATGCCAGCTCAGCTGGTTGGGCTGGACGTTTCATTGGGGTTTGCTTGCCAAATGATGTCAAAGGCTCTTCCGGCAACGTGGAGGGGATCAAAGGCGTCCACACCGGCCCCGGCACAACTGCATTGGCACGAATGCCTTTCTCAGCCAATAATTGTGCAAGACCTGCCGTAAAATTTTGAACGGCGCCCTTGGTTGTCGCATAGGAGAGCAAAGTCGGATTCGGCATGTCCGAATTGATCGAAGCCGTATTTATAATGGATGCACCTCGCTTCATGTGCGGCAAAGCGGCCTTCGTCAAATAAAACATTGCATGGATATTTACCCTAAAAGTCATGTCCCATTCTTCATCGGTGATATCATCCAGCTCAGAAAAACTGGCCTGATGTGCCGCGTTATTGACCAGAATGTCGATCTGACCAAATTCATCTGCGGCGCGCTGCGCGATTTTCTGGCAATTCTCGGGGCGCTGGATATCGCATTTCATCAAGACGACCTTGCGACCCTCAGCCTCAATCAATGAACGGGTTTCGAGTGCATCAGCCTCTTCCTGGAGATATGCAATAAGCACATCTGCGCCTTCGCGCGCGAACGCTATTGCAACCGCTCTTCCGATACCGCTATCGCCACCCGTTATAATCGCTTTGCGGCCTTCAGGCTTGCCGGATCCCTTATAAGATTTCTCGCCATGATCGGGCTTCGGATTCATACGTTCGGTCAAGCCAGGCATGGATTGATGAGGCGTGTCAAATGGCGACGCGGGGTATTTTTTATTCATGACGGTTTCCTTCCTTAGCGGTACTTGCTGAGGATCAACTTGACTAAGTTCCTATGGCCTAATGCAGCATGGGGCGTTGACGAAAAAGAGCTTCCGCAATGACAACAAGATCGTCGTCGTGTTGGCTCAGTACAAACCCGGCACAGCCTGAATTGCTCATGGAAGGATTAGCGGCCAACGCGAAAACAAAAGGAGTTCTGCTCTTTTCAAGCGCTTCTACAAGCGACAGCACCGCAGCCGGTTCAATAGCCACGTCCAGTATGGCTGCATCGATCACACCGCTTTCGAGATGGTAGAGCGCATCCGCTGTCGAATGAACAGGACCGATGATGACAGCGCCGAGAGATTGAAGCTTTTGTGAGACCTCATCAGACAGGAAAAAACCGTCTTCAAAAATCAGAATATGCTTGCTGTGAAATGAATGCATCCTTGGACGTCGTTCCCTAACATAAATAAAGCCGTTCAACTCGCGCACATTCAACGCCCTTCCATCATGTCATGGAGCTTATGGCGCGCTCGATTCAGGCGACTTTTGACGGTTCCAACGGAACAACCGCAGAGTTCTGCTGCGCGCTGATAACTGTTGCCTTCCAATACCACAAGGAGAACCACGCGGCGATAGTGAATAGGCAGCGTTTTGAGCGCCATTTGTACATCTTTTGCTTCTATCTCGGTTTCCTGGCAGGGGCCTACGGTTGCCATGGACGAAATGCACTCGGTAATTCCGGGTGCTTCTCTATTTTGCACCCGGATTCGCGTGTAAAAACTATTGCGCATGATGGTGAACAGCCAAGATTTCAAAGGTGAATATGGAATGTATTTTTCTCGGTTAGCGAGAGCTTTCAAAAGCGTTTCCTGGACGAGATCTTCCGCGTCTTTCTTTTGACGGAAAAAAGTCCGCGCAAAAGCGCGCAAGGCTGGAATCAGCTCAACAAGTTCCTCGGGTTGTAGAACATAGTTCGTGGGACGTGAGTGTTGCATCACTGAACCGTTCCAAAGCATAGAAAACAAAAAGGGACGGACTAACGCCGTCCCTTACAAACTGTGTCACGCGGATGATGTTCCATTCGGAAGCATCAGCACATTGTCAATTTATATATCAGGGTTGTTCCGCGTGGAGATTAACCAAAGTTTCGGCAAGCTTGGTCAAATCCTTGTCAGTCTGGCCTTCTTCCTGCAACGTCTGATCAAGCAATCGGGCCACTTCACTATAACCAAGCGTCTCGGCCCACCGCTTGAGCGTCCCATAGCGAGTGATCTCATAATGCTCCACAGCCTGAGCAGACGAAATCAAACCAGCGTCCAGAGCCGGGGTGCCCGAAAATTCCTGAATTATTTCTTCGCCTTCAGCAATAATGCCTTCGATAGCTTCACATGTTTTGCCTTGGGCTCTCTTACCAAGGATCTCGAAACATTGCTGCAAACGTTCAACATGGCCTTCAGTCTGCTCAAGATGTTTGTTGAATGCATCTTTCAGATTCTCATCAGAGGCTGCCCGCGCCATTTTCGGCAAGGCCTTCAAAATCTTGCGCTCAGCATAATAGATATCCTTGAGCGTGTCGTAGAAAAGATCTTCAAGCGTTTTTTGCTTCGTGGTGGCCATTTCCAACTCTCCCTGATTTCCAAAATTTCCTCGCCATACGGCAGGGGGGATAGGTAACTTCGTAGATAGCTTTTTGTTTCATTTTTCAAAAAGCTTCCTGCATCGAAGTGGAGCTTTGAAGATTTCTGGTTCGACGAGGAACAATGACGCACCGCGGCGGTTTGGATGCTCGTCATTCGGATTTTGACCAGAGGAGCTTGTGTTATGCCAGGTCGGTATCAAAACGAAGATAGAGACGACTATTACAACGAATCTTATCGCGATCGTGATCGTGATCGTGACCGCGACTATGAGGGGCGTGGAAGCGGTGACCGCGATCAGGACGACCGATATTCAAGCGATTATCGCTCTCGTGGTTATCGCGAAAACGATGATCGTTCTGAATATAGTTCCCCCCGAAGGGAAACCTTTTCGCGGGATAGCCGATTTGCCGGCTATGGGTCGCAAAATGATTCATCGAGAACCAGGAGCACGACAGGTATCCATCGCGGCAAGGGACCAAAGGGATACACACGAAGCGATGATCGCATCAAAGAGGATGTGTCTGACGCATTGATGGAAGACTCTGAGCTCGATGCGTCCGACATAGAGGTTTCCGTGAAAAAAGGCGAAGTGACCTTACAAGGACAAGTGTCGAACCGTCAGGAAAAGCGACGGGCAGAAGACTGTGTGGAGGCGTGTGCCGGCGTCACCGATGTCCAAAACAATATCAGAATCCGGTCGGCGACAGCTCCGTCCGGGAAGTCAGCTTGATTTACAAACCCGAGACTCGCGGCTGCAACAATGTGGCCGGAGAAGAGAGCTCATGGAGCTCAACGCGCAAGCGCGTACCATTTTCAACAAGGAGGATACAATGCCACGCAATACACCAGAGCGCGACGAGCAAGGCCGCTTTGTAAGTGATGATGACCGCAGCAGAAGCAGCGGTCGCCGTTATGCAGAAAGCCGACGCGACGACGATAATCGTAGGTCAGGTCGTTACGATGACGATGACCGCGGTCATGGCGGATGGTTTGGCGACTCCCGCGGACATGCCGAAGCCGCGCGACGCGGTTGGGATGAGCGTCGTGATGACAGGGATAGTGATGACCGGCGTCGTTATTCTTCCCGCAGCGACGACGACGACCGTCGATCGGGTCGGCATGATGATAACGACCGCGGTCGGGGATGGTACGGGGATTCCCGTGGCCATGCCGAAGCCGCGCGGCGCGGTTGGGATGAACGCCGTGACGATGATCGCACTTACCGCAGTTCATCCCGCGATGACGAAGGTCGCTATTCCAGCCGTGACGATGACCGTTATTCAAATCGGGATGACGAGCGCCGTTACTCCAGTCGTGATGACGACCGCAGTTCCGGCGGACGCAGCCATGGTGGCTGGTTCGGAGATCCGCAAGGACATTCCGAAGCCTCGCGTCGCGGCTGGGACGAGCGCCGCGATAGTGATTACGATGATCGCCGTCGTCGCTAATAAATACAATAATGAATGGAGCGGCTTTCGAGCCGCTCCAAACCTACGAAGGAGGCTGCATCAAATGGGTCAGGAAAAACTTGATTTGATCGCCGAAAAAGCGCGTCTCAGGCATCTGAAAGCCCGGAATCTTTTGATTTTAGAAGCTGCAATAGCGGCATTGTTAGATACCGAAACGCCGCACGAAGCAGCCGCAATATTACGAGAGCATGCAGATATGTTGGTTCTATACTTGTAAAAATATTCGGTGACAGGACTAAATTAACATCGTAATTGCCTCAGAAATCACACAAAATTCCCGCTTTTGAAGCAGCGGTTTTGAATGCATATTTTGCGCTTTGTGTGCTGGCGATATCATGACTACATAAAAGGCAGGCCTTGAGAGCTGATCCTAAACTATGCAGTTCGAACTTATTCCATTGAGATAATAAAATATTCTCAGCGTCGGCGACCGTCATGACTGTCCTCGTTATTCCATCGGCTATTTCGATAACGATCACCTCATCCCAGTGAACTTGCTCCATAACGGTCTCCTCGTTCACGAAAGAACCGCTCATCGTGCCGAAAGTTCCACTTTTTCTCGACGTCATCGCCAAGAGCCGATCAACTCATCCGTTCGGACCAATTCCCGCTGTTCACTAAACCGCTCGTGGCATAGCGCAATGACGGCATCGTGAGCCTGATCAGAGACACTGCATACGGCATCGGAAACCAGTATTGTTCGATAACCCAGATCGACGGCTCCAAGTAGAGCTGCAAGAACGCAGAGGTCGGTCTCTGCGCCACTAATTATCACAGTATGAATATTCCTAGTATTCAAGTGGCGCTGCAGCAAGCCCTCAGTCCACGGTGAATAAACCCTCTTGTCGAGCACAACGGCCGGCGGCGAAAATTGCTGCAACGGTTCTATAACTCGGATAAGAACTGGATCGATGCGATCCAACGTCAGCATTTCCCATTTTCGATAATAACGTTTCCACATTCCGAAGGTGGCCTCCGGCGTTTTAGGCGGAATAAAACGGGTAAAAACCGTTCTTGCAGGCTGGCGAGAGCAAATTTCCACGATGTTGGGCAATATGGTCTCGGTCCAAGGCACGTGCCAAGGCGACGAGGGCCCGAAAAGATTTTGCGTATCTATACAAAGATGTATGCAGCAGTCTCCCAAATCACCCCGTGTAAGCCCGGTTTTAAAAGGCATGTTACCCCTTCTCTGGTTTTCCTGATCGTAACGATAGTCGAACTTACATAAAAAAACCCATCCGGCCGATTGCGCAGTACACGATGTCTATGGACGGCTGAAGGCTGGCTCTCGCACCGTGACGTTGGCTGGGCGTTGAATTTCAACATGATAGCCCAGCTCGTCACATGGCGCAGAAGCAAGCCGAATGCGCTTTTACACCATTCGGACCGTGGGAGCCGCGCAATAACCACCATACCAGATGTAGTTATTAAAGACGAATAATGAACCGAATAAAATATTATTTTAGATAACCCAGAACATCAAATAGAACCTGGAAATCGATAAATTACGTTGCTGTTCGAAAGTTTAAACGGTTCTGAAATCGCGGGAGAGTTTTGACATGCGATATCTGGTTCCACATACAAGGAACCAAATTAATTCGTGTTGGTTTTCAAAGAAGCACTATTAAGCGGCCCGATAACATCTGCGATTGTCAGACTTATTGCGCTAGCTTTAATCCTATCGGGCTGCCTCGATCATAGGAATTATCAGATGGCTGAATTATTATTCTGGATTGTCCTCGCTGGCTTGCCTGTTCTGTTAGTATGCGGTTTCGCATAGGCACATTACCTGAAGAAAACCGGTGGCACGACCTCTGAAGAAGATGGCGCGTGATATTGCGTGTCTGCTTCTTTACAAGCTAAATGGAAACTAAATTGGATAGCACACTTAATGTAGGCTATATAGCCTCTGCCTGCTCTGTTTCAAGTTTCCTCGCACAAGTCATCAAGATAGCAAAAACTCGTGATACCGCGACGATTTCAGTGCGTATGTATACATTTACCGTCATAGGCTTCGCACTTTGGACCACCTTCGGCATACTAAGAGGAGAGTGGCCGATTATCCTTACCAATATTATCTGTCTTTGTCTGTCCGGTTTTAGTACAGCTTAAGCTGCTTGGCGCAGAGAGATCGGTCGACCATTGTATCTGCTGCACAGGTGCGATTCTGACGTTGCAGATTTACGGATATCACTGCCACGAATGGAGCGGGCGTCGTCATGAGTGAAAATTGCGTAGGCTTGGCCAGAGAGGAACCCTCGTGAAGATTGCTACTTACAATGTTAACGGCGTGAATGGAAGGTTGGCGGTATTGTTGCGCTGGCTTGAAGAAGACACGCCGGACATTGTCTGTCTGCAGGAACTGAAAACGCCGGACGAAAAATTCCCGATCAAAGCGCTGGAAAAAATTGGATATGACGCGGTTTGGCAAGGCCAGAAAAGCTGGAATGGGGTGGCAATTCTGGCGAGAGGAAGGACCCCGGTTGTCACGCGATGCGGACTTCCAGGCGAACTCAATGACGCGCAGAGCCGCTATATCGAAGCAGCGATTGGAGGCGTACTAGTCGGCTCTCTCTATCTTCCGAACGGCAATCCCGTTCCTGGGCCCAAATTCGAGTACAAGCTCCGCTGGTTTCAACGGCTGCACGATTATGCGGCTGAGTTGCTGACACTCGACATACCCATAGCGCTCGCTGGCGATTTCAATGTTATGCCGACCGATCTCGATGTCTACGCGCCGGAGCGCTGGCGCGACGACGCTTTGTTTCGGCCCGAAGTTAGAAAAGCATATGCTCAGCTGGTTGCACAAGGTTGGACGGATGCGGTCCGGTCTCTTCATCCAAAAGAGCGTATTTACACGTTCTGGAAATATTGGCGCAATTCCTTCGCGCGCGATGCTGGCTTGCGCATCGATCATTTCCTTCTTAGTCCCGCTCTGGCACCAGCCCTGAAATCGGCAAGTGTGCGACGCAATCCGCGCAGCTGGGCTCACACGGGCGATCATGCGCCTGTGATGATCGAGATTGAGTTACCGCTTGGTGCCAGCTAATCTGAGACAACCGTCGCCGCCCGGCGCTCACGAGACCGCGCCGATCGCCGCGCTTCGCGTAATTGTTCGATATCGGGATGCCACCACCCCCGTTCTCGATCTTTGTTTGTCAGTTCATTCTTCCTGGGCCAAGTTCGAATGAGTTCGTCGAGTGAGGGCAAGCGCCAGATCCCCCAAACATAATCGCCGTCCAGACCGGGATAAATGTCGTCGATCATATCACAGTGCACCAATTCGCCTGTTATCTCCCTAACAATGATGATACCATAGGTCTCGGTTGCAATTGGACGATTTAGCGGTGGCAACGCTTCGGCAGATAACGGAATTCTTCGTCGTCTGCGCTCATTCGCACGCCGACGCGCCCTTTTTTCTTCATCGCTTCCCTTACGGGCTTCGGCGCGCTTACGCCGTTCTTCCGGTTCGCTGCGTCTAGCCTCGTTTTCGATGGTCTCCCAATGTTGGACAAGCTCATCATAGGATGCAAAGGGCACCCACCAAACTTTCGCATTATGGTCCCATCGGGCGAAGGATATCTGACGGATTTCTTCAACCAGGCGTCGCGAATATGGCGTTTTAATTCGTAACCCGTCACCGTCGACCGACAGATACGAACTGAGAATCGGCTCGAATTCATAGGCGTCTCTCCCCTTTTCCTCGGCAAAGGGGTTTGCGCGTGAGGCCTCCCGAGCCAGCCAGCGATCAATGCGCCGAGACGCCGTTTTCCCAGGAACGATCCAGGCCTTGTTCCAGTCGCTCCATCGTGCACGGGGAAATTCCTTGCGAAAGCGCTGAACTGTCATTCGATCAAAAGGAAATGATATTGTGGCTCGATCATCGTCTCCGGTATCCAGTCGAAAGTTTTTGTCCATCTGGGATACTCCAGCGTCAGTTGGCTAACTGAACCCAAAAAGCGGCCCAATGTTTCGTTGGGATACCGGCGCGATCGAAAAGCGTTCATTTTGGAATAAGAGTTCGTTGATGCAAACGCATCTGGATTGTTTGAAAGACGCAGGTCTTAAACAAGCGACACGCGCTATCGCTCCGTAGCCTTCATGACTTATCGTCACGCGAAGCTTAGGTAATTCCTCTTTGAAAAACTTTTTTGGAACTTATGCCGCACGCGGGAGTTTCATGTCTGTTACATATTTCACTGGAGAAATACAATGAAAATCAGAACGTTAGCGTTCTTGAGCGCTTGTATCATCGCGCCTTCGGCTGTGTTCGCTCAGGACACCGGCAAAACCTCACCGGAAACTCCAGCGGTAGCAACGCCTGATAGCAACAATCCAGACGCGCCGGTTAAGGGTGCCAACAGCTTTACAGAAGATCAAGCCAAATCAAGGATTGAGGAGGCAGGATACACTGGCGTAAGCGGCCTCAAATTGAACGAAGAAAACGGCATCTGGGAAGCCTCTGCCATGAAAGGCAATGAGAAGTTGGACGTCCAGCTTGACTACCAGGGCAATGTCTCAAAGAAGCCAATGTGAAGGTTTGGCTTCCATCCGCCATTTGAACATGGGAGTTTTCTATGAAAACCGTTACCGGATTATTTGACAGTTACGAAGCAGCCAAGGATGCTGTGGCACGGCTCGAAAACGCTGGGTTCCCGTCAGACGATATTTCCATTGTTTCCCACCGTCGCGACGATGACGACGAGAGTAATGCCGGCTCTGGCGCGGGGGTCGGTGCAGGATTAGGTGCGGCTGTGGGCGGTGCCGGCGGTCTTTTGACAGGGCTCGGGTTGATGGCGATTCCAGGCGTTGGACCGGTGGTCGCCGCAGGCTGGCTTGCGGCAACGTTGACCGGTGCGGTCGGTGGCGCAGTTGTCGGCGGGGTCGCCGGTGGTATCATCGGAGCGCTCACGGAGAGCGGGGTGTCGGAAGAAGACGCGCACTTATACGCTGAAGGCATTCGTCGCGGTGGCTCTCTTGTGACCGTCCGTGTTGCGGACGAACGCGTCGCTGAAGCAGACGCTATTTTAGCCGGTGCCAGCCCGGTGGATATCAATGCTCGGCGCAAACTTTATGTCGAGGAGGGCTGGCAAAGGTTTGACGCCAATGCCGACCCTTACACCGAAGACGAAATCGAACGGGAACGTAGCCGTTACCTTTAAGTCTTGAGCGGGCGAAAGCCCGCTCCCTTGTAGGACCAACTGAACTTCGTCACCAAAACCGAACGAAGCAGGCTAAAAACAAGTTATTAAACGCACAAAGCGACTGCGTGCTGTTTAAATTACCCTTCAGAGGTTGGCTCGGAGGAGCGTGGCACCGCCGAAGAGCAAGATTGGCAGAGGGACCGATTATCTTCGATGCGCTTATCGACTGGCGTAACAAGATCCATGGAGAATGCTATGGCTACTCCACCCCAATGCGCTGGGCGTGCGAGATGCCTCCGCCCTGTCGCAGCATCAAACTTGGGAATCTTGTTCCCAGTTTCCCCCGGTTGGATTGCCCTCTTGCGCAAGCGCCAGTGCTTTAACCCGGTAAAACTGTTTTTACCATTTTAGGCCTGCCGGTTCCATCCATGAGGACGACTAATGGCTCCGCAAAATTTCACTGCTCCAACCTTGCATTTCCCGATCTGCGCAACAGGGAAGAAACAATTCAAGGTTTGAAAAATTGGGTATTGGTTCCAATAAACGGAGGCTTCCATGAAACACGACCCCAAAACCGGTACGACAGACCAGAAGCCGAAATGGGAAGGCCCGCCGGGAAACCGGCCTCGTGGTTACGAACCTGCTGACGACGATCCCGCAAAGAAACGCGATGCCGCCGGGCCGATCCGGACTGTCACAATCTTTCCGATGCGCTGAGTGAACCCAAACACGCGAAGAGAAAGGCAGGCAAATAATGAGCGTAGTAGCTTCCCCTTCCCCCTCAAAGCCATCGCGCTTAACGCGGCGTTGGTGCATCAATCGCCGGTGAGTTTCAGAGTTTTTATAGCATTGGCTTTTAATGTTTTGGTTCGTTGAGAATTTGGATCAAGCCAATGCCTTTCAAGCACAATTCCGCCCGTCGTCACCGGATACCCAAGCAGAAGTTCAAGGTCACGAACTGGGCGGCGTACGAAGCAGGCTTGCGTCAGCGCGGGAGTGTTACTTTCTGGATCAGTGAAGCAGCTATAGCCGGATGGATTGCACCACTGCGCAAGACGCGCGGTGGTCAATGTCGCTATTCTGACCTGGCTATTGAGACGACGCTGATATGTGGCAAAGTGTTTAACCAGCCTCTGCGTCAGACAGAAGGCTTAATGGCCTCGTTGTTGCGGCTACTCAATGTTGAACTGCCGGTGCCAGATCACACAACATTAAGCAGACGCTGCGCCAATCTTGTTGTTTCCAGCTTAACCCGGTGCACCAGGAGGGATGGAACAGATGAACCTCTTCATGTGATCGTCGATAGCACTGGTATGAAGATATATGAAGCTGGCCAATGGCTTGAAGAAAAGCATGGCGCTAAATCTGCCCGAAAATGGCTCAAGCTGCATCTTCCTATTGATGCAGATAGCAATCAGGTCATTGCAGAAACACTGACTGATCAAAATACAAGTGACCTCAGCCAGGTTCCTGATTTGCTTGATATGATTGATCGCCCCATCGCTTGTTTCATGGCAGATGGTGCTTATGACAGTGATCAAACCTATCAAGCTTTACGCAGTCATAGTCCCGGTGTGAGCATTATCATTCCGCCACGAATACGAGACTTACAAGAAGCGTCAAATGGCCCACCTGATCAGCGTGACTGGCATAGCCGCACAAATGCTCAACGCGGTCGGATGGAGTGGCAAAATCTTACCGAGTATGGGAAGCGAGCGAGAGTAGAAAACGCCATAGGCAATTATAAATCAACAAACGGGCCAAAGCTAAGATCACGCAAATTCACCAACCAGAAGACTGAAGTTAAACTTGGATGCGGCGTCCGTAACCGCATGCTGCAGACACCACGCCCGAAATCCGTCCGCGTCAAAGTTGAAACCACATAAGCCAGCATCAAAGATCGGAATCCGCCACCAATTCGTTTCATGCAACAACGCCGTACCATGGCGTACGTCGCCACCAGAAGTGACACCGTTGATGCGCCCGTCACCGACACTGTTGCCGACGATCAACTCGCCATTGCCGTCGAACTTCTCGATATGCTCGAGAACCTGAACCGCGCGGAAGGCGGCATCAGGGTCGTTCTCAAAATCGCCGACCTGCTTCTTCAGATCATCGCGGATGATTTTCCTGATTGCCAAGATCGCGCAATACGGGATTATTGTCGATGATATATTGCGCCGAACGGTTATCGCCGTCGGGACGTTCCCAGATGATCCCAAGTTTTTCAGCCTGCTCTCGCTTGTTTGTTTCGGTCTTCTTGGCAGCGTCGATTAGGGAATTGAAGTTCAAAGAAGATAAAGTTCCTGCGACATCCGCAATTCCGCCTTTCAAATCCTTGATCTTCACATTCATCGCCGGGGCCTTTCTGAGTTGTTACTGCGATGTTTCCTATCAACAGAAGCGAGTGCATCTGTTTCGATCGCATGAAAGTTTCATGACGGCGTATGCATTCTTCATGCAGAGTACAGCGAAGGTTCTTACGGCCAAGAAGAGGCACTGTTCGACAAGACGCTGCTCGCGCCAGTAATCGTTGATGTCCCCATCGGAATGGATCGGCGGATGCGCCTTAGGTGCCATCTCGATGACAGAGCCGAACAGCGGCTCAGCGATTCCCATAAAAATCACGAACCTATTGTTGGTCCATCATCGTAACCCGGCCACTCATTATCCGGAATATCCCTGTAGCTGCCGCCTTCCACACCGTCGATTTCATACTTGGTCAGGAAACTGCCAAGCGTGTGGCCGAAATCGTCGGAACGCTTCTGGTGTTTGCCTTCTTCGATAAGACTTGGAAGGAAGGAAACGATTACCCCGACGCCGGCCGCAGCCCAGCCCAAAGCACCGGCGAAGACCGGAACGATGTTCGGAACCTTGCTGATCAGATTAGGCAGCAGGGCGTTGCCCAGCCCCCATACCCCCTCGACCATGGAAGCCAGACCAGCCATCGCACCAATCGAACCGGAGGTGATGCTCAATGCGCCGGTAACCGTATCGCCATTTCTGATCGCCTGGACGCCATCAAATATGCCGTAGGCTCCCATGGCTGCCCCTGCGGCACCGCCAAGGCCCTTGGCGCCTTCCTCGAACTTCTTCGCAAGACTTGCCCTCTTGTCATACAAAGCGGGCTTGGTCGCCTTGGCATCCTGTGCGGAAAGATTTTCAGGGGAAACATCATCCAATAGGGATCCCACACTATTCATAAGATCATCGTCAAGCTTGTCCTTCAAGCCTTTCAGATATTGCGTGTATCCCTTCATTCCTCCTTCGGTCAGCACCGTCGCCGTCTGGACAGAACCGGCGATTATGTTCACATAATCCTTCTTTTGCAGGTTTCCATTGGTTCCGACGCCTCTGGCAATGGTCATGCCCGCCAGGAAAAGACCGCTCACGCCGTGCAGAACGCCCCTATCATAGGCGCCTTTGGCGTTCTTGTTCGGATCGAGGTCTGCAAGTGACCCTGTTTTGTCCAGCGTTTTCGTGCCTTGGCGATAGACATCCCAGGTTGCCCGGAAGCCGCCAAGAATCTGGTCTGGCGTCGCAGCCTTTCCGTTCTCGTTGACGAAAAGTTCCGGATTTTCCTTGGCAACTTCCGCGATATATTCCTTTACCTTCTTTTCATCGAGTTCATCGCCGCCATTGACGCCGAAAGCCTTCTTCATATCATCGAAGGATGCGTCCTTGAGAACATGCTCATTGCCGATCTTGGAGAAGTTCTCTTCCAGCTTATCGTCAAGTTTTCCGGTAAATTCAGGATCAAGAGCCGAGTTGTAGAGGCCAACTTCCATGTTGTAGACGCTTGCCGCTGCCTCGAAGGAATTATCCTTCAGCAGGTCCTTCAAGCGGTCACCGGAAACGAGCTTGTTTTCATAAAAGTCGTTGAAGTCGCCTTCATGGTCGGATTTCTTGATCGCTTCCCTGATATCTTCAGGCTTTTTGATATCAAGAGCACCCTGATAGGACTGTGCCGTCCCGAGGAATTCGGCAAGCACGGCCTGCTGCCCGACCTTGCCATCCTTCATATTGGTGTCCCACGACTTGTTAAGAGCCTTCCCGCTCTTGACGTCATCATCGTAGGTTTTCTGAACGGCGTCCTTGAGGCCCTTGTTATCCGCCACAAGGTCTTTCAGCGCGCCTGCGGTCTTCTCGCTCAGGGTTTTGGTAACTGCCTTGTCGTCCTGGAGAATCTTGATGTGTTTGTTAAGGTCGTCGAAAACCTTTTCCTTGTCCGGATGGACATGCGCACGGTTGGCGATGGAAACTTTGGAATAATCATCCTTCCACATGCCTGCGGAAGCGCCATCCACCATCAATTGCTGGGCTTGTTGCAAGTCCTGAAGAACGGCAGCTTTTTCCTCATTCGAGTATTTACCGGGGTTTTCAAAGACATCCTTGCCAAGCTTGCTGGTGTCGATATCGGAAAGCGCGCTGCGTTGCGCTGCATCCGAAAGGAATGTCATCAATGAAGAAGCATCCTTAGGAGCAGATTTGCTCAACCAGGACTGTAGATCGCCCTTGCTGAGATCACCATCCGGCCGTTGCGCCAGTGAATGCTTGGCGTTATCGATGATATTGAAAGCACCGGGCTGCGACCAGAAGTCGAGTGCTTCCTTGGTCTCGTCGCTTAGCCCTTTGGCGGTATCCTTGTAGCGCTTCAAGGCGTCGGCATCAAGATTGCCGCCCGCGCCGGCTTTCTGACGGATCAGGTCGTAGTTTTCTTCAAGGAGGGCCGCATATTTTACAACCTGCTTCGACCCTTCATCCGCGTCTTTGTTCGCCTTTATATAGTCTTTATAGCTCTTGGTATCTTCGCCCTTGCCCTTGACGGTAGAGACTTTGCCAAGATCGCCCTTCAGCGCATCAAAACCTTGCTTGCCAAAATCCTGAAGGCGACCAGCTTCGGTATTAGGCTTTGCCTCACGTGACGAGGTGAAACCATTAATCTTACCGTCGCCAACAGTCTCTGGCTTTACCTCGATAGAAGCACCATTTTCCAGTTCTACGGTTTCGGTCTTGATTTCCTTACCCTTACTATCAAACTGTTCGACGTGCCTGAGAACCTGTGCAGCGCGATATGCCGCGTCCGCGTCAGTGGTATAATCTCCCACGCGCTCCTTCAGCATATCGCCGACGCCGCTGTGGTTGCCAAGGTCCTGCAACAACGGGTCCTCTTCAACGATTTCTTTGGCAGAGCGCTTGTCGTCTTTCGGACGCTCCCATTCAATACCGAGCGCTTCGGCCTTCTTGCGCTCTTCCTTGTCATTGCCGGCGTCTTTATAATCGTTGAGCTTGCCCTTCAATGAAGAGAAACCATCCTTACCAAAATCCTGAAGACGACCGGCTTCCGTATTGGGCTTTGCCTGGTTGCTGTTGGTGAAACCGTTGATCTTTTGATCGCCAACATCCCCACCCACCTGACGCTCGCCGTTCTTGTCGAACTTCTCGATATGATCGAGGACCTGTGTCGCGCGATAGGCGGCATCGGCGTCCTTCTCGAAATCGCCGACCTGTTCTTTAAGCATTTGCTTGACGTCGCTCTGGTTGCCAAGGCCCTTGAGCAGAGGATTGTCATCTATAATGTCCTTGGCGGAGCGATCATCGCCTTTCGGGCGCTCCCATTTAATGCCCAGATCCTCGGCCTGTTGACGGGCTTTCGGGTCATCGGCAGCCGAAACGTTGTTCAGCTTACCCTTGAGATTGGAAAAACCGTGTTTGCCAAAATCCTGAAGGCGACCGGCTTCCGTATTCGGCTTGGCTTCCTTACCTTTGGTAAAACCGTTGATTTCGCCATTGTTAATTTCGTTGCCGGCAAGACGATTTCCATCGGCGTCATATTTTTCGACATGTTCGAGAACCTGTGCCGCACGATAGGCAGCATCGGCATCTTTTTCGATATCGCCACCCACCCGCTGCTCCAGCGAATCCTTCACGCCGCTCTGATTGCCAAGGTTTTTCAGAAGCGGTGTATCATCGATGATCTCCTGCGCGGAGCGCTTGTCATCGGCTGGACGTTCCCAGCGAATGCCCGCATCCTTGGCGTCTTTTTCAGCCTGTTTCCATGCCTCGGCATTATTCGGATCAACCGACTTCGGATCAACGGGACTTGAAGGCGATGAACTGACCTTGGCCATGGAAACTCTCCTCGCAATTTTTTAATTTCAATCAGGATGATGACGTTCTGGTGCGCTTCGCGGGCAACCGGGCGAAGGGCTCCCGCCATCACCGGCGGAAGCCATTCAGAAAAATCAGTTCTGGGCGCGCTGCTTGGTGGCGTCGAGCTCGGTCTTGCTCTCGGTGGTCAGCTCGGTGATCTTGGCCGACTTCTCGATTGCGCGGTTGAAGCTGTCCTCCATGTTGGCAATGGCTTCGATGGCGGTGCCGGAAAGTCCCCCTTGCGCCGCCCATTCGAAATTCCATGAACCCGACAAGCCATCCGCACCGGCCACATCATGGGTTTCGATTGCCGTAAACACATCGGGATGACGCTGCATATAGGCGGCAGCCGCGGAAACCTCCGCAGGCACATCACCGGAAGAATTGCTGGCAAGTGCTGCAAGCTCATCCGCATTGATGGCGGATTTGCCCTTTTCCTTCATGTAATCGACCATGATCTGGCTCGATTTTGAAATATTGAGCTTCTCGTCGAAGGTCAGCGCTGATGTATTCTGGTTAACCAGGCTGAGATTTGTAGGCGACAAGGTGATGGACATTGGACCCCTTCCTTCCATTTCCGTTGACTGAAATGATGCTTTAAATGCGTCTGAACCCCTTGCGAAAGCTCAGTAAAGTTCATTGCCGCCCGGGTAACCGTCGGGCATGGAACTCCCCTGATTGAGAAGGTCCTCATAGAAATTGACTTTCTCAACGTAGTTCTTGGTGCCGAAGCCGGTCGTCGATATGGTGTGATCGGATGGATCGACCGAGAGCGGCCCCGAATTATAGGCGCGCAGCGCCAGATCCCAGTCGCCGAACTGGTCGTATTGCTCTTTCAGATAGAGCGCACCGGCCATGATGTTGTTCTTCGGGTCGGAAGCGTCACCCGTCACCAGATCAGGATGCTGGGCCTTCAAGGCAGCGAAGGTTTCAGGATTGATCTGCATAAGACCGGTATCGGTCTGCCCGTTCTCGCCATTGATGGTTCCAGCCGAAGCCACGCCCTTGGATTCATCCCAGATCACGGCGGCCAGCAGATTGGCGGGTACACCCGTTGCTTGCGAAGCGTCCAGAATATCCTGGCGATAGGGCTGAAGACTTTCATTCAGCCCGGCGCTGAGCGATCCCGACTGAGTTGTCTTGTCGGGCGCACGGGATACCGGCGCGCCGTCTTTATCGACAAATTTCACATTATTGTCCGGCTCCAGACCGGGTTCCGTCTCAGTATGAGCCTTTGTATCGCCGGGTGTTCCGGTTTTTCCCGCTGCACTATCCTGCGGCACCTCAATACCCATTGCCTGCAAGGTTATGCGGGCCTGCTGAAGCTCATTTTCAAAATGCTCGCGCAAAGCCGGATCGGTGGCGGCATCGCGCCGCTCCGCCCGGTCTGCGTAAAATCCTTCCCAGCCTGAAAGCTGCGATCCCACTTTCATTGCGCACTCCTTCATAAGGATACGAATGCCTGCGATGCGCATCGGCAATCCAAGATCACAAAATCACCGATATCGAGCAAAAGGGCTCCAATGAGCGCAAGGAAGCGGCTCGGACGACAAAGCGTCCGAGCCAACTCAATTAGTTCTGCGGACGCTGCTTGGTAGCGTCGAGTTCGGTCTTCTTTTCAGTCGTGATCTCGGTGATCTTGGCCGACTTTTCGATAGCAGCATCGAAAGCAGCTTCCATCTTCGAGATCGCGGCATCAGCACCGCCACCGGATGCAGGAGTAACGCTCGACATCGTTGTGTCTCCATTGTTGAGCAAAGGTTAAAATATCGCGCAAGCGCGCTCTAAACCGCAGAGCCTCAAGAAGTCTCCGGCACATGCAATATATAAATACATTCTTAAAAACTTAAGTGACGTTTCAATGAAAATATTAATACAACCTTGCCACAAATTTGGCACTTCTACTTATTAATATTTCATATTATTAAATATATACGATTAAAACTAATTTTATTGATATAAAACAATGTATATATTTAATTCAAAATTTGAAATAAATATATACTTACCATTTTAAGCGGCAATTAAACTTCCGATAATTTGGTTTCCTTATTCAAATCTTCAAATCCAATGATAGTTGGTATTTGTTCAACGATATATTGTCCGTTTAGAAAAGCCAGGAGCTGTTGAAACACCCGCCCCTGTGCCTCCATGTGGGCAAAGCTTTCAAGTAATGTCCAGTTATGGCCAAGCATTCCCCCCTGATCGATTCGACTGCGTTCAGCGAGAAAGGCCGCACGCGGCGCATCGAAACCGATTTCTGTGAGGACAAGCTTTATTGCTTCAAGCTCTACGAGGCCGTTTTCAACCGGCGTACGCTGTGCGGCCATTTGATTGATCTCGCGCAATGCTGCACGGCTACCGGCGATGGAGCCTAAAACGCTGTCACTGGCAATAAACCGATGCTGCACACGACGCAGTTCGTTATCGAGCGACGGAGACGTCAGATCGCGCAGCGCCCTGAACGCCTCCACACCAACTTGCTCGATCCGGTCAAGCCGTGGTGCGAGGTTTTCAAGCAGAACAGGCTGCGATCCGACAAAATCGGCAAGCCCAAGCAGCGCTGCGTCCGCCGGTCCGGTTCGCCACGTCGCCCAATCCATCAGCAAAGGCCCGAGAGATTGCAATAAGGAGCGATGCGCGCCATCGATGCGTTCTCCAAGCCTCACGAATCCGGCGACCATCAGAGTGCGTAACGACGGTGCGCGGGAACGCCGGTCTTCTTCCTCATGCGCCAGTGCTGCGGCGACCATCAATGCCAGTTTGATACCCGCTCCAACGCCGATTGCCTGCGCGAGCCCGGTAAAGACCGTATTGTCGTTTGCCGTCGCAGAGTTGAGAACGACCGCACTGATGTCCTGCATGAGACGCATTGTTGAAGGACTACGCGGGTCCTTGTCGATGGCAGCGGCAAGATGCGCAAGCGCAAGTGCGGTGCGCACGGCGCGCTGCTTGTCCTCCGTCTTGGCCATTGACGGATCGGCGCAGGCCTTTTCGAAAACCGTGGCAATCAGTGCGCTGGACCGGTCGAGAAACGCAGACACCTCGCTGGCAGAAAGCGGACGGACGGCGGCATGCAATTCCTGCGACGCCATCTGCGACCCCGCCGAGACCATAATACGCTCGATCCGCGTTATCGTCGGATCGCTTCCGGCAAGTCTCGCCCCGGACGGCTGGGCCGCATCGATAGCGGCATTCTGTGCAGGCGGCACTTGCGTCTTCGCCAATGGCTCTCGTGCATTGGAGGGTGCCAAAGCGATGGTCTTCGCTGCCACCGGAGCCGTTTTGCCGTATCCTTCCATGGGTTGCGTCGGGCGATTTGCGGGCGCATTTAACGGAGACTGAGCGTTACGAGGCTGCTCCGATTTCCGGGTTTCCCTGAGCGCATCGGCAACCGGCGACGCAGATACGGGATAGGGTTGAACCGAGACCGCAACATTGCCTGTCTGGCGCAAGGCACCTGCCCCACCTCTATCCGTCAGCACGGATGCCTTGTCATTATGCGACCCGGAGGGCGAGGCGGACGGCCGTTTCGAAGCGCCACCCGTTTGCGGTTGCGTATTGTGGGGCGAGGGCCGGTCTGTTCTCGGACGTGCCTCCGGCGGCTCGCGCCCATTATCGGGATTTTCGATCTGCAGCCAGTTCTGCTGCGTGGCATTATCGAGGAGTTCGCGGGTTAGCGCTGTCAACCCATCGAATATGCGCGGAACGAAATCACTCATGGCGCATGGCCTCCCTTTGTCACGAAAGCGCGCAAGGTTTCAAACGTGCCGCCGAGATCAGCGATCTGGCCAAAGAGCAACGGCATCAGGAAAACGAGGTAGAGTACGATCAGCAATGAAAAGAGAAGATTTTTAACCGCCAATGAAAGATCGAAAACATGCAGCTGCGGTGCCATGCGTGACAGAAAGGCCAGCATGATATCGGCAATCAGGATGGCAATGACCAGCGGCGCAATCAGGATAACGCCGATCTGCATGATACGATCCAGCACGTGCAGGATCGAGACAAAGGCGCCCGGATCAAGAACGGGTGTGAAACTTGCCGCCGGCCATAATTCATAGCTGCGATAAAAGCCGTCGAGCAGAAACATGAACCCGCCCGACATGAAGAACAGCGCGATCAGACAGACGGTGAGAAGCGTGGCCGTGACCGAAGACTCGCCTGCGGCCAGCGGATCGAGCAATTGCGACATGGTGGAACCACGTTGCAGATCGATGAGATCGCCCGCGACTTCCGCCGCCCAGAAGGGAATGCCGAAGGCAAGGCCGATGAGTGCTCCGACCACCATTTCCTTTATGATGAGGCCGGTGAGGTCAAAACTCGTCGGCTGGCCGGTCATGGACAGCATGGTGAAGACCTGCGGGATCATCGGCAGGGAAATCGCAAAGGCGACGGCGGCTCGTATCATGCCGGTGAGGCCAAGTCGCATGAAGGCGGGCGTCAGCATGATCATGCCGAGCGCGCGCGCAACCGCAACGGCGGATGCGGCCAGCAACGGATAGGCGAATTCGGTAATTGCCGCTGTGATCGCCGCGAGATTCATCACACACCTATCGCGTCAGCGACGGGAAGGTGTCGAGCGAATGGCTGGCAAGCGTACCGACCTGCGCTGCAAGAAGCGGGCCTGCGAAGATGAGTACCAGCATCACGGCGACGAGCTTGACCGCCTGCGGCAGCGTCTGGTCCTGAATCTGCGTCAGCGCCTGTATAAGACCGACACTGACACCGATGATGATCGCGATACCAAGTGCGGGCGCAGAGACAAGAAGTACCGTCACCAGCGCCTGATTCATCTGGTTGAGAAAGACCTCCTGCCTCATCGCTATCCGCCACCATAGCTCAGGATCAGCCCGTGCATCAGCCGCGACCAGCCTTCAACGGCAACGAACAAAAAAATCTTCAAGGGAATGGAGATCAGTGTCGGCGACACCATCATCATGCCCATGGCCATCAGCACATTGGCCACGATCAGATCGATGACCAGAAACGGGATATAAAGGAGAAAGCCGATTTCAAAAGCCCGCGTCAATTCAGAAGAAACAAAGGCTGGAATCAGAACGACGAGGTCTTTTTCGTTAAGATTGGCGCGCGCCTCGGGCGACCAGACGCTTTCGGTGGCCTCGATGAAGAAGGCGCGTTCGCGCTCATTGGCAAAGCGCTCCAGATAATCGCGCAAGGGCACGCTCAGCGCCTCACCTGCCGAACGCAGACCTTCGACGCTTTCAATATCGATGGGCCGGTTTTCCAGTGCCCGATACATATTGCCGACGAGCGGCGTGGTGACATACACGGTCAGTATCAGCGCAATGCCGTAAAGCACCAGATTGGGCGGGGATTGCTGGATGCCGAGCGCATTGCGGATCAGGAACAGCACCACCGAGATTTTAAGGAAGCCCGTCATCGTGACGATGGCCAGAGGCAAAAGACCGATGGTCGAAACGACAATGATAATGGCGATGAGGTTGGGCTGAAATTCGTTCATGATACCTGTTCGTGCGTAGCGCTTGCGGCATTGGGAAGATGGGTGATGCGAATGCCGGTGCCCTCGCCGATCTTGATAATTTCACCCCGACCGACCCGCTTGCCGTCACGGATGATATCGACGCAATCAATATCGATCACCGAGCATGGCAGCCGGCTGCCCGGCGCAAGCGCTTCAACATCGGCCAAAGCCATTGCGAGACGACCGAACTCAAACGTGAGACAAATTGGTGTCGCTTGCTTTTTCCTGCCTCTGCCCTTCGCGGACTCAAGCGGCGCACGTTCCGGGAAGGGAGCGAGTGGTGCAATAAGCGCGGCACCACTCCTGTTGAGCTCTATGGTAGCGCCCAGCTTGTCATCGATCACGATTGCTGGCTGATTGCCTTCCAGCATGACGATATCGCCCGGCCGCAGGCTGTCGATTTCGTTCAGAAACAACTCCTGACTGCCCGCCATGACCACAACCTCGATGCGATGTCCCGACAGATCAGGTGGTTCGGGTGCCTGAAGGCGATCGAGCGCCTCGGCCAGCATCTCCGCGAGCTCTTTGGGTATGGCAAGGCGACAGAGAAAGCTTTCGTCTCCCGCAAGGATGCGAACACCGATGGCAAAGGGCAACTGACCGGCTTTGCCCTCACCAAACCGAACGGCTTCACCAAGTTGGGTCTCGACCTTCTCACAAAGATCAAGGCAGGCAAGCTCCAGCAGAAGCGCGCGTTGCAATGGTTCTTCATCGGCAAGTCTGCCGGAAAGATGCAATGGCTGTTGCAGCCATAAAGCAAATTCGTCCGAGATATGAAGCTCGCAGATTGCATCCCCGATCTGAACGGAGAAGGAAAGCATATCGCTTTTTGCAGGCGCTTCTTCAAGGATGAAGGCAACAGGCCGCTCGCCAAGCGTCAGCGTAATCGGTGCCCGCTTCTGCAACAGTCTTTCCAGCAAGTCCGATGGCGGCGATGCCCTGTCCGGTGCAAGAAGGCGCAAAAAACCTGCCGCATTGCCTTTCGGTTCGCTCAGCATGGTGCCTCCGTCCGAACCACGGTCAGGTCCTCGATTTCCAGTTCGGACCGTGCCTCAATACCGATCCGTCCAGCCGCGGCGAGTTGCTTGTGCATATCGGCAAGCTTGTCGCGCGCAAAAAGTCGCCGACGCCATTCGGCATGCAATTCATTCAAGGTCACTTCGCTTTCATCGACTGATTTTGCGATGAGGTTGCGCTCTTCCTCCAAAACCTCCCGGCGCTGATCGGACAGGAAAAGCCTGTCGCGCGCACGTCCCAGTTCGCGTTCGGAAACGGGGGTGATATTCATCGCATCGAGAAATTTCCGCTCACGGTCGTCCATTTCGGCATCATGAGCCACAATGGCTGCATCGGCGGCACTGAGTTCACGCTGCTTTTGCTTCAGGCGCGCGCTTTGAAGAGCGATTGCAGCCCGTGCGCGCTCCTCGCGCAATGTACGCAGAGCAACAAGCCGGGCAATGTCATCGGCCTGCTTCATGCAACGATTTCCTTCATGCGTCGCAGCATTGTATGCAAATCGGATATTTCATCAGCAGGTTGACGCAAAAACGCTTCGATCGCATCACGACGCGCCACCGCCCTGTCGGCGCGGGCATCGCTGCCGGGCCTGTATTCGCCCACGCGCAGCAGCAGCTCGATATCGCGATAGGCTGCCATGTCTTCGCGGATCGTACCCGCCATTTTGCGATGATCGGATGAAACCACCGTGTTCATCAGGCGGCTGCGGCTTTTGAGGACATCAATGGCCGGGAAATGATTGCGCTCCGCAAGATCGGCCGAGAGCACGATATGCCCGTCGAGGATCGATTTCGCTTCTTCTGCGACAGGATCAAGTGCGCCATCGCCTTCGGTCAAAACCGTGTAAAGGGCGGTGATCGAGCCACCCTTTCCCGGTCCTGCCCTCTCCAGAAGACGCGGGAGTGCTGCAAAAAACGACGGCGGAAAACCGCGCCGTGTCGGCGGTTCGCCCGCCGCAAGACCGATCTCGCGTTGCGCGCGCGCAAAGCGGGTCATCGAATCCATCAAAAGCAGCACATTATGGCCGGCATCGCGGAAATATTCGGCGATTGCCGTTGCGACATGTGCCGCCTTGACGCGCTCGATTGCCGGACGGTCCGAGGTCGCGACCACGGTCACGGATTTGCGGCGTGCCTCGGCACTCAACTGCATCTCGACGAACTCGCGCACCTCGCGTCCACGTTCGCCGATCAGCCCGATTACGATGACGTCGGCTTCCGTACCCGCCACGATGGAGGCAAGCAGCGACGACTTGCCGACGCCCGGTTCGCCAAAAATGCCGACGCGCTGGCCGCGTGCCACCGTCATCAACCCGTCAATAGCGCGCACGCCGAGGCGCAGCGGATATTCGATGATGTCACGTTCAAGCGGATGCGGCGGCTCGGCATGAACCGGATAGGTCTCTAATGTTTTAACCGGCGTTCCCAGATCCAGCGCGCGGCCCAGCGGATCGATCACGCGACCAAGCAGGGTTTCGCTGACCGGAACCCGCAAGGCCTGCCCCGTGGGGATGACTTCGGCGCGCGGTGACATGCCCTCAAGATCGCCAATAGGTGAGAGCACGGCGCGCTCATCCTGAAAGCCGATCACTTCGGCAGGCACCAGACGCCCGGTCACCGGATCGCGCAGATTGCATAATTCGCCGATGAGCGCCGTCGGCAGACTGGCATGGACAATGACGCCCCGAATTTCGCGCACGCGCCCGCGTACGGGCCGCGGTTCGGCCTCAGACGCCGCGCGCGACAGGCGCGAAAACAGGCCGTCGATATCGGGATACGTCGCGCTCATCATGCGCCACCCCGGCTTGAAACCAGCATCATGGCGCGAATGGCTGCAAGCTGCGTTTCGATCCCGACATCAATACTTGCCGACGGCGTCGTCACCGTGCACTGAGTCGCGGAAAGATGTCGGTCGGCAACCACGCGGATCGCCATGTTCTTGAGGTCCAGTGTCGCAAAATGCTCTTTAACCTCGTCAACGATTTCCGGCGCGACATTGATGGTGATGCTGTTTTCATCGCTAAAAGTCTGGATCGCCTGACGTGCGGCGTGGGCGACCAGTTCACCATTGCTGAACGTGCCCAGTACCTGCTGCACAATCTCCATGGCTAGCGCTATGAGGCGTGGTTCCGCTTCACCAAGATAGCGCCCGACATCAGCCTGCGTGCGCATCAGCAGTTCAGCCGCCTGCGCTTCTCCGTCCTTGCGGCCTTCGATGCGCCCGGCTTCACGCGCCTTCTCTATTTCCTCATGGGCCGTGGCGCGGATTGCTGCGGCTTCCGCCTTGGCGCGTTCGAGAAAAGCATAGCCGTCAATCCAGCTCTGCGCATCTTCCGCCCGGATGATACGGGCAAGCGGGCGGTTTGGCACGACATCGACCGTCATGATGCCTGCCCTATCTTTTCACCGAGGCGACGCACTATGGCTGGTCCATGTTCAAGAATATCGGGATCGCTCGTGGAAGGTATGGAAGCATCGTCGGGCCATTTGAGGCAAAGCTGCTTTGAAAGCGGTTCCGGCAAGGTAGCGATACACGCAGCAAGACAGGCCCGCCCTTCGTCCCGAATGGCCTTTTCCAAAGCATCGAGATCATGGATCAGCGCCCGCTCGCCTGCGAGATCGTGATGAAGGCGCGCATCCTCCAAGGCTTCGTCGCCGAAACGCGCGGCGAAAGCAGCCAGCACGGGACCGCGGATTTCCTGAATGAAGACGCGGGCGCGAAAGATAATACCAGCACGGAAAGCCAAGGCTTCAAGTTCGCTCAAGCTTAACGCGGCAAGCGCCCGGTCCACCGGATCACCGGCACCGTCGGTTTCCTCAAGGTGATAATGCTGGCGCAGAAGTGCTTCCAGCCGCCCAGTAAAACGCGACTCTTGCATCAGCTTTTTTACGAAGATTCCCGAGCCACCGGCCCCGAAACAGGCCGCAACCCGTTGGGGATGAACGCTATTTGCAAACCCGCCCATTACAAGGGTTCCAGCTCATAGGTCCGCCGTCCGCGCTGACGCCAGACCAGCATTCCAAGCACGCCGCCGAGAACAACCACCAGAAATGCCAGTCCACCGAAAATCCACTTCGCGCGCGATACGCTGCTTTCCAGCATCCACAGGCCGAGGAAACTGGTCATCGGCTGTTCAGACGCATGCGCACGCAGTGCTGGCGCTGCCACCGGCACCACCGACACCTTGTCATAGGACAGACCGGCAATGCCATTGGCGACCAGCGTCTTGATCTGCGGGATCAGTGGATCGATCGCAAGTCCCGCCTCGTAACGGATGAAGACGGAGGCAGACGACGGGGCCGCCTCACGGCGCAGCGGATCGTTATCCGGTAAAACGATATGAACGCGCGCCGAAAGCACGCCGTCGATTTCCGAAACGGTCTTCGACAGTTCTTCCGAAAGAGCATAAAGCATCTGCGCGCGCTCCTGCACCGGCGACGCCACCAGTCCATCGCGCTGGAACACCTCGCCCATGGAGGCGAATTTCTGCTTGGGAAGCCCAGCATCCTCCAGAACCCGCACCGCTTCTGCGAAACGGTCGCGATCCACCGTCACCTTCATGCGGCCGTCTTCCTGAAGCGCGCGCCCTGCTGGAACGCCGTTTCTCTCCAGCACAGCTACCATGGAATTGGCCTCGCGTTCGGCGAGATCGGTATAAAGATCGACTTCACAACCGGCCAGAAAAAGCGCAACCAGCATTACGCCGATATTGAGACATCTACGCAATACGGGCACCCTCATTCTCAAAACAAGCAATCAACGGTGATCTGCGTGGCCTATTGGCCGCGCAGCAATGTATTGGCGGCGCCCGAAACCTGCGTGGTGCCGCGCACCACAAGCTGGGTTTCTATCGACTGGTCGAACATCATACCCAGCGACTGGATGACCTTGTCCATCTGGGTCTGATCGACCGGCGTTGCCGAATTGCGCGTTTTTGACAGGTCTGTGGGACCCGCACCGTTGGGGCCGACACTGACCAGTTCGCCGCCGGTCGCCTGCGGCGTTCTCTGGGTGAGGCTGCTTGCGCGTTCGGAAAAATTTCCGACCCGCCCGAAGAAACCCTTGAGATTTTGCAGGACTTCTTCCCCGAGCTGGGCCGGGCTTGCGCCCGCAGGAAGCGCCTTCGCCTGCCCCGCCACATGCTCGAACAGGTTCTGCGTTGCCTGCGGCACCACATCCTGAACGGACGATACCGGCGAGACGCTCGCAGTTGCAATTGCTGTCGTCATGAGCCTTGCTCCAAAACAATTAAGCCTTGCTGCGATTATTCGTCGGACATGGCCTCATTGAGAATATCATTGGCGCGCGGCATGATGATCATCTGACCGCCGACGGTCACAGCACCCTCGACCATCATCTGCTCCAGTTCAGGCGTCATTTCACCCTGCTGCGCCTTTTCGACAGCGCCTTCAAAGGCTGCTTCGCTTGAATTCGTCACGAAGGCGGAAGAATCCGCACCGGAAACGGGAGGTATGGCCATCGGTATCTCCTTTGGTTTACCGGCAGGCTAAGCCTGCCTTTCAAGGTTTTGGTTTTGCCGCCCGGTTCGAGCGGGAAACTTCTTCATCAGCACCCGATGTATCCGAATGAGCACCGGGGGCAAAAACGATTTCCGGCGCGATGCCGCCGCGAAAAACACGAACCCGCGGATCATCGCCGGCAACGACCGGTTCCGGCTGCATGCGTTGCACCAGCTGATCGACAGCCGTTACATAAGCAGGCGGACCTGACGCTGTGATGACACGCCCGTCACGAGAACTGCGCACCGAAAATCGCGCATCTTCCAGACCAAGTTCGCGCATCCGCGCCGTCACCGCCGCGGCATTGAGCTTGCCCGCATCAAAAACGCGCGTTGCAAATTCCGTATCGGCGCTGACGTGCAGAACCGACCCGTCGAAATACCATGTCAGACCGTTGCTGCTCGCCAGACGTTGCAGAAACTCACCGGCAAACTTCGATTCGACACGACCGCGAATCCGGCCCTTCACGGCATCGGAAAGCACGACCGGGACACCGAGATTGCGCCCGAACTCCGTCAACGTGTCGCGCAGATCCTGATCCAGCACGACATAGTCGTAAGGATCGGCAAACCAGCCCGGCTCAGCCTGCGCCGTCTGCACAAAACAGAACAACGCGCACGCCGCAGCAAGAGAAGCCGCTCGCGCCAGCGTCCGACGGGCAGACCCGACCGCCCCTGCTGAAGAACAAAACCACGCCATCACACCCGATCCGACAACTCTTGCAGCCTGAAAACAATGCCAAGATGAGAAGATAAGAACGAGTATTTCATATCTTGCTTATAACTTATCCTCCAATGCGCTTGAAGAACAGCAATATGAAATTTTCATGACAGTGTATAAGTGAAAACTGTCGCGTGCGCCATTTATACATTGACACAAAAGTTTCACATTTTGTCCGTTGATTTATTTTAGCAGTCAATAAATGGTTCTCCTTCGTTGATGGAAATTCTCATTTAACCGTTCGGCGAACGTGCGCAATTCGCGCTGGACAATTTTTGATTGAAATGGAGATCATCAATGGCAGCTGTTACACCAACCTCCGGCGGCGGCGCTGACGCCGCAATCAGCAAGATGGAAGCCGCATTCGATGCTGCAATCGAAAAGTCGGCCAAGATCACCGAAATCACGACTGAGAAGAAGACCGAACTCGACGCAACCAAGCAGCGTCCGCAAAACTGATTCCATCGTCATGGGCGGAAAAGCTCGTCCATATGGCGGATTATTTCACGAATACGGCAGCACTTTCCGGCTGCCGTATTCGCCGTGAACCGGATCCGATAAGAGGTGGCCCGTGTCCCTGTCAAAGCTGACCATACCCTCCGTCAAGCCCCGCTTGCCGATGATCGCGTTACCAAACGCAGCCGCGCCGGGTGCACTGGCGCTTGAGGTCCTTTCGGGCATTCACAGCGGCGTTCGCACGTCGATCGACGGATCGGCACTGGCAATCGGATCGGCAACCGGCTGCGACGTAGTTCTGGCAGACAAGAATATTGCGCCCGAACATCTGCGGCTGCGCTTTTACGGTCGGCTGGTAGCAATCGACGCGGTGGGCGGCGCCGTGACCATCGAAGGCCGCGCCGCGCTCGATCAGGGCTTTGGTTGCCGGGTCAATCTTCCGGTGACACTTGGCGTCGGTGAAACCCGCCTGCGCATCGGGCGTGAGAACGGTCCCGCGCGCGCTTTGCCGAAATGGGCTCCCTATGCCGCCGGTCTTCTGGCGCTTGTTGCCCTCCCGTTGCTTGCCATGCAGGCAGGGTTTTCCGAACTCATGCCGCGTCAGGCCATGGCGCATGGCGAACAGGCTTCCACCCTTGCAATGGCTGCCAATATTAAACCGGCGGAACCGGCTCCCCCTGCCCTCTCTGATGGAGGGGTAACAACTTCGCTTCGGCAGGAGCTTGAAAAGGCCGATCTCGGCATGCTCAAGCTCAACACGGAAGGGCGCAGGATCGAAGTCTCCGGCGAAATACCCGCCCAGCGCATGGCTGACTGGGGCAAGGTCCAGCGCAATTTCGACCGGACCCATGGCGGGCGCTATGTGCTCACCAGCATGGTGACCGCCGCTGCCATCGCCAATGCGCCGAGTTTTACGTTTCAGGCGGTCTGGTTCGGCAAGAATCCCTATGTCATCGATGCGCGAGGCGAACGCCGCTATCCGGGTGCCGCACTTCAGGATGGCTGGATGCTCAAGGCGATCGAGCCTGGTGCCATCCGCGTCGTTCGCGGCAATGAAGAATTCAAACTGACGTTATGATGTGTAATTCGAATTCAGGATGGCCCGCGTGAGCGAGGTGATACGCCCATTGCCGGTGGAACGGCCCGGTGAGCGTCAACGCCTTGATCGGGCGCTGGCCGAAGCCGGTCGGCGTGCCGATGCCGTCAGTCGGGCCCAGATCGAAGCCTTCGAAGCTGCGTTACGGATACGCCGGCGCGGCAGCTCGGCACAAGGCGCATCGCTGCGCCGCGAAATCGACGAACTGACCATGCCGGAAATATCCGATCCCGGCATATTCAACGCGCCGCGGACTATGGCGTTGCTCGATCACGTTATCGACGCCATTCTTCCCTCGCTCGATACCAGCGAGGATGTCGCCTCCATCGCCAAGGCCATGCTGAAGGAAGAAATCGACCGCAGGCGCGACCTCGAAGAGCGTCTGATGGCCGAGGGAGACCCCGCATGAAGCGCGACGATGCCGATTCGGCCGAACTGATGCATTCGCTGGGCTATCTCTATATGCGGAGCGGTCAGCAGAGCCGGGCACTGGTTTTTCTCCTCATTGCCAATCGCATTGCCCCGGAGGATGCAGGCATCCTGCGCACGCTGATTGCCGCGCTCATCGAGAATGGCGCAGGCGAAAGGGCGCTTGGCGCACTCGACCGGTTAAGCGAGCTTGAAGACGAACCATCCGCGCATCTCCTGCGCGCCCGCGCCTTCTGGATTCTCAACGAGAAGAGCGAAGCACGTCGCTGTTTCCGCACCTATATCGAATTACGGAAGGCGGCGGCATGAGTGGCCTTCTTGGCAAGATGAACACGCTCGCCCGCGCCGCATCCTATCGCTCCGATGTGGTGGTTGCGAGTTTCATGATGCTCGCCGTCGTGATGATCGTGATCCCGCTTCCGACCCTTCTCGTCGATGCGCTGATTGCCATCAATATTGCGCTCAGCCTGCTGGTGCTCATCGTTGCCTTCTACATCGGAAGGCCCGGCGATTTTTCCGCGCTGCCACCGATCATTTTGCTGGCGACGCTTTTCAGGTTGGCGCTGTCGATCACAACGACAAGGCTCATTCTGCTCCATGCCGACGCAGGCAACATCGTGGCGACGTTCGGTCGCTTCGTGATCGGCGGCGAGGTTGTGGTTGGCCTTGTCGTCTTTCTGATCATCACCGCCGCGCAGTTCATCGTCATCACCAAGGGTGCGGAACGCGTTGCGGAAGTGGCAGCCCGCTTTACGCTTGACGCCATGCCCGGCAAGCAGATGGCAATCGACAATGATCTTCGCAACGGCGATATCGATCAGACGGAAGCGCGCGCACGCCGTTCGCGGCTGGAGCGCGAAAGCCAGCTTTACGGCGCCATGGACGGCGCCATGAAGTTCGTAAAAGGTGACGCCATAACCGGGCTGATCATCGTTTTCGTCAATCTCGTCGGCGGACTTCTGATCGGCATGATGAGCCGCGGCATGAGCTTTACCGATGCCTCGCACACCTATTCACTTTTGACCGTTGGCGACGGGTTGATTGCGCAGATACCGGCGCTGCTGATTTCCATCGGTGCCGGCACGGTGGTCACCCGCGTCGCCTCCGAGACCGAAAGCGATCTGGGAACGGAGATTTTTCGCCAGCTTGGATCGAGCGACCGCGCGCTAGCGCTTGCCGCCGTCATTCTTCTTGCGGCGGCGTTCGTGCCGGGCTTTCCGACGCTGATCTTTCTGGCAGTCGGCGGGCTTTTCGCAGGCATCGCCTTCATGATCCACCGCAGAAACCGCAAGCCGGAAATCCAACCGGACGCAGCCGCGCTTCAAGCCGTCGATGGGCCAGAGGCAGAAGCTGACAATGGCATAGTGATTTCAAGCGGTCCGACGCGTTATCGCGTGGTCGCGCATGTCGGCATCAACCTTGCGCAAGCCATCTGGCCGGAACGCTTCCGGCTGGAAACGGACAGGCTGCGCGATGCGCTGAAAGATGATCTCGGTCTTGAAATACCGGCGGTCGAGTTGCGCATTGCGCCTGAACTCGCGCCTGAACGCTTTCGTGTCGATCTCGAAGGCGTGCCCATCATCGAATATGAACTGCCACCGGCGAGCCTGATGCTCGATGACGATCCGATGCATCTCGATCTGCTCCAGATCACCTATCAGGACGGCCCCCCCTTGCCCGGTGGACGGCGCAGCCTGTGGATCAGTGAAGAACACGCCAACACGCTTGAAGAGGCGGGCATTGGTTTTCTCGATCCCGCAGCCGTGCTCGCCCGCGCCCTTTCGCAATTACTACGGCGCTATGCGGCGCATTTCATCGGCATTCAGGAAACGCGCGAATTGCTGACGGCCATGGAAGGCGAATATGGCGAACTCGTCAAGGAAGCGACGCGCGTGGTGCCGCTCAATAAGCTCTCCGATATCCTGCGCCGTCTGGTCGAGGAAAACGTGCCGGTCGCCAATATGCGCGCCGTTCTGGAAGCGCTCGTGGAATGGGGCGGTCGTGAAGCCGATCCGCTCGTTCTAAGCGAGCGGGTGCGCGGCGCGCTGGCCCGCCAGATCTGCCATCGTCATGCACAGTTCAACCGCGTGGTGCCTGCCTATGTCATGGCGCGCAGCACCGAGGAAATGGTGCGCGATGCCATTCAGACCACGGGTATCGGCAAGATGCTGGCTTTGCCCGAGGACACCTCGCGCGCGATCCTGTCGCAACTGCGGCGCGATCTCGACGATAATACGGAATGGCCAAATGCCGTCATCCTGACATCCATGGATATCCGTCGCGTGATACGCAATTTCCTGCTGCGCAACGAGATCGACATTCCGGTTCTCTCCTATCAGGAAATCGCGCCGGAATATTCCGTACAATCGCTGATGTCGATCACGCTCAATCCACAGAACCGTCAGCGGGCAATCAAGGCTCCGCCGAAAATGGAAGAACTGGCTGGCAGCGGCGCTGCCGATCTCAACTGAAAAATGCAAAGAGATTCAAGCCGTTCAAGGCAATTGAATCCGCAAGACTTAAAACAGGGTGACTGCATGAGGGAATATAAAATTATGGCAGGGCCGAACAGGGCCATAGCGCGAGCGGGCATTCTCCTGTTCTTGCTCGCAATCTGCTGCGTGGCATCGCCTGGACATGCACGGTCTTTCAAGGTGGATGCGCAGTCGGGGGAATCCCTCACTCTGCCGCTCGGTCAGGGGCGGATCATCCGCTTCGACCAGCCGGTGGAATCGGTTTTCATGGCCGATGCCCGGATTGCCGATGTACGCGTCGTCTCCCCCGGCGTCGTCTATGTCTATGCGCTGAAAGCGGGCCGGACCAATCTGATTGCCTTGAGCCCGGAAGGCGGGGCGAAAGCGAGCGTCGATTTCTGGGTCGTATCCGATCCGCGCCCCATGAAGGAAGCGCAACGCGCCGCCCAACCGGACAGCACCATCGACGTGACGCTTTTTGGTGATGTTCCGGCCGCCAAAGGTCATGCCCGTTCCATGCAGGAGTCGGTGGACACCGAAGCGACCCTTCAGGCCTATGCCCCGCCGGCGCGTCCGCCCATCAACAATACCACGATCAACGGCGCCAATCAGGTCAATATCCGCGTGCGCTTTGCCGAAGTCTCGCGCAACCAGTTGTTGCGCTACGGCGTGACGTGGGATGCTTTCGTCAATGCCGGCTCCTTCTCCTTCGGCTTTGTTTCCGGTGGCGCCATGGCCGGTGATGTGGCTTCCGGCGCGTCGAATGCGCTCAGTGCGGGGGCTGGATGGAACGGTAACCGGGTTGATGTGCTTCTCGAAGCCTTGCAGGCAAACGGCATCCTGACGGTTCTGGCCGAACCCAATATCACTGCCGTGACCGGTGAAACGGCGAGCTTCCTTGCTGGCGGTGAAATCCCGGTGCCGGTGCCGGTCACCAACGAACAGGTGGGCATCGAATACAAGCAATATGGTGTGTCGCTTCTCTTCACGCCGACGCTTCTGCCCAATGGCCGCATATCGATGCGCGTGCGCCCCGAAGTGAGCAGTCTTTCGGCAAGCGGCATGGTGAACATCGCCAATCTTCAGGTTCCTGCCCTTCAGGTCCGTCGCGCCGATACCACGGTAGAGGTGGGAACCGGCCAGACTTTTGCCATAGCAGGGCTTTTTCAGCGCAATGTTTCCAAGGACATCGAAAAAGTGCCGGTTGTGGGCGACATGCCGGTGCTTGGCAATCTCTTCAAGTCGAAGCGCTTCCAGCGCAATGAAACCGAGCTTGTGATCCTGATCACGCCCTATCTCGTCGAACCGGTGCGCGAACGCAGCCTCAAGACGCCGCTCGACAGCCCGGCAGGCGCCCTCTCCGGCCCCGTTGCCAGCAAGCGTACCAAAATCAACAAGGGGTTCGGTTTCTATGTCGATTAAGTTCCAGCCGCTCGCCCGGCCACTTGTTGTAGCCATTGCATTTTGCGCCCTTACAGCCTGCCAGAACCGGCCCGAACGCGATCCCCTGCCCTATTCCCCCAATTATCACATGACGACTGCCGAGACCGGCAATGTGGTGCGCAAGGGATATGACAAGCAGCAGGCCACGCAAGGCCGTCTCGTTCCGGATGCCTGCGTCACACCCGATGTCGTGGAAGATCCGCTTTATCTGCCGCCCGGCTGCGCCAACAATCTCAATCTGCAGATGATGGTGGAGCGTCAGAGCGATCTCGTTCACGGGCGCACGACCGGCCCGGCCATGGCGGCACCGGTGGTCAGGGCGGCACGACGCGTCATCGACGGAGAACCGCCCAGAGATGACGCAGCGGCGAAGGAAAGCCTCAATACGACAGGCTCGATGCATTGAAGGCAAGGCAATGACGACCGGGAGACTAACGCCATTCGAAGGAGTGGGATCATCGCGCGCCCGAAGCAAGCAGGCCGATGGCCCGCGCGCGGGCGGATGGCGATTTGATCGCGCGGACCTTGCGTGCTTCGGCAAGGAATGCCTGTTTTTCGGCCGCCGGATAATCCGGCACCGCCACATCGCCTGCTTCCTTATCGCGCCCGCCCAGAACCAGAACCAGCATCAGATTGCGGAAATGGCGCGCCTCGGCGCGCGGCGACTGGGTGACGCCACGCATCGTGGCGACGGCAGCATCGGTCTTGCCGGACAGCGCCTGCGCCAGCGCGAGATTGGACTGCGTGTCGAGGCTCGCGGGATCATGACTTCTCGCCTTGGCAAAGGCTGCCTCGGCGCCATTTCCGTCACCGGTCAGGATCAGGGCGGTTCCAAGCCGGTTATAAGCGGTCGAGGATTTGACGATGGGGGCTGCCACGGCAAGCGTTCTTGCAGCACTTTCGACCTCATTCGACTGCAATTGCGCCGTTCCCAAACCCAGAAGCGCGCGACCATTATTGGAATCTTTCGCCAAAGCGGTGCGGAACGATTTTGCCGCCTGTTCGGGTTGTCCCGAGGCAAGCTGCGCGTCACCCAGACGAATATGCGCGCCGATCGTATCGCTGGAAACATTCGCGGCGCGCTCATAGAGCGAAGCAGCCGTGGCCTTGTCGCCGCGCCGGTCGATATCCTGTGCAAGGGCAATGAGACGCGCCTCGTCGCCTTTGGGCCCTGTGGTCTGCGCATTTTCAGAAGCGGTCGTGCAGGAAGCCAGAGCCAGACAGGTTACGATCAGGGCACTGGTGGAATGATGTCGCATGATACCTCACTAAAAACGCACTTATCCCTACCTTCCGAATCGGAAGCCGGCAACTCAAGGCCGTCATCATTCTGTAATCTGGTTTTATCTCAGTTTTGTAACCGTGACGTGGCGGGAGAAAAAACGTGAGTGAAACGAGCGAAGAGAAAAGCCTTCCAGCTTCTGACAAAAAAATCCGCGACGCACGCGACAAAGGGCAGGTTGCCAAGAGCCAGGATCTGGTCGCCGGGACGGTGATGATCTGCTCGACCGGCTATCTCGCCTTTGTCTTTCCAGAACAGAAAAGCAAGATTGAAACTCTGGTCGACGTGATCGCCCGCCGGGTGCATGTCGAGCCATTCAGGGACGTGTGGCCCGATGTGCTGACGCTTGCCGGCGGCATCATGACTGGCCTTGCCCTGCCGCTGCTCGCCGTCACGGTAACGGCGATCGTCCTGACCAATCTTGTCGTGATGCGCGGCTTTCTGTTTTCTACCGAACCGATCACGCCCAATTTCGAACATATCAATCCGGTTTCCGGTGCAAAGCGCCTCTTTTCGATGCGCAGCGTCGTCGAGTTCCTGAAATCACTCGTCAAGATTACCGCACTGGCAACCGCCTTTTTCATCGTTTTCCGCGGCGGCATTCAGTCATTGCTGCAATCGTCAGCTTGCGGCGCATCCTGCATCACCAATACTTTTTCGGCGATGCTGCAACCGCTGATCATAACCGCCGTCATTGCCTTCTTTCTGGTCGGACTGGTTGACGTGCTGGTGCAGCAATGGCTGTTCAAGCGCGATATGAAAATGACCAAAAGCGAACAGAAGCGCGAAAGAAAAGATTCCGAAGGCGACCCGGCCATTCTGCAGCAGCGCCAGAAACAACGCCGTGAAATGCAGACTTTCGCCACCAAGACGGGGTTGCTCAATGCTTCACTTCTGGTGGGCGTGCCCGATGGCTGGACCGTTGGTATCCGCTATGTGCGCGGTGAAACGCCGGTGCCGATGATCGTCTGCCGCGCCAGCCCCGAACAATCACGCACCATGATCACCGAAGCGCTTCTGACCGATATTCCGGTGATCCGCGACCAATCCCTTGCCGCCACGATTGCGCGCACGGCGCGCACCGGCGAACCGGTTCCCGAAACAAGTTTCCAGCGCGTTGCCGATCTCCTTGTCGCAGCAAGGCTCATCTGACCACCATCAACGAGAACAGCCCCATGTTCAGAGACTTTCTTCATCCCCTCATGTTCCTCTTTGCGATCGTCTGCGCGCTGCCCGCCTTTGCGCAATCTTCCGGTGCCGCACCGGCCTTCAACGATTCCTATGTGGATTTCCTGTTCTCACCCACGCGTCCCGGCGCCGGGTTTCCCCCGCAGCCACATCGTGCGGAAAAGGCAGATATCAGCACCCGCCAGCGCATCAGCTACCCGAGCGATGAAGCACCGGGAACGATCCTGATTGATACGACTGCGCGCCGTCTTTATCTCATCGAAGCGGACGGCACGGCGCAAAGCTATGCGGTCGGCGTTGGCCGTGAGGGTTTTGGCTGGTACGGCACCGAACGCATCAGCGCCAAACGCGAATGGCCGGACTGGCGCCCGCCCGCATCCATGCGCGCGCGGCGCCCCGACCTGCCCGCCCATATGGCGGGCGGCCCCGACAATCCGCTTGGCGCAAGGGCGCTTTATCTCGGCCAGACGCTTTACCGCATCCACGGCTCCAATGAGCCGGAAACCATCGGGACGGCAGCCTCGTCCGGCTGCTTTCGCATGACCAACAGCGATGTCATCGACCTTTACCGACGCGCGCGGATTGGCGGCAAGGTGCGGGTTTTTTGACCAAAACCGACAGATTTCATGAAACTGTCATCGGGAAGCCAAGGTAATTTCCTAAAGTCTAATTTGTCCCATTAGCAGTTGACGATTTTTCCTGACCAGACAGAGGAGAGCGTAGCATGGCCTATCGGATTGACGGAAACGCCCGCAATCGTTTTGACGAAGCAGGTGAAAAGGCAACCCCGATACCGGCTGCGCAGGCGGAATCCTTTCGTCGCGACATTGAAATCGTCAGCCGCGAAAGAGAAGGCAGCGGCAATAACGGAAAGCCTGATACCGGCGAGCGCGTTTTCGTCGTCGAGGCTGGCGATACGCTTGA
Source organism: Ochrobactrum vermis (assembly GCF_002975205.1). Lineage (NCBI taxonomy): Bacteria > Pseudomonadati > Pseudomonadota > Alphaproteobacteria > Hyphomicrobiales > Brucellaceae > Ochrobactrum > Ochrobactrum vermis. The sequence continues at coordinate 201,531 of NZ_PCOC01000003.1, forward strand.
AGGTATCGCACGAGAAAATCAGGCCGATCTCGGCGAGACAATGGCAATCAATGCCAATGAATCCAATCATAACGGCGATCTCATTCATCCTGGCGATGTCGTCATCTTGCCAGCGCCCGCACCCGAGCAGGTAGCCGCATCAAAGCCCGACGCTAGAGGCGAACCTGAGGCCGAAGATGCCTTCGTGCAATCGCTTTATGAGCGCGGCAACCAGATCGAATATGCAAAGCCTGAAGATGGCATCGATCATGCGGCGGAAACGCAGACGATGCAGGAAGACGTTGCCACCTATCTCGACGCGCTACCCCCTGAGGCACGGCAGGATGCAGCCATTCGCCTTTCGGAAAAGGACTGGACCGATGCCGGACCCGCGGGTATCGCCATTGACGATGCGCTCGAGGATGCGGGCTTGCACGACGATGCCGTCGATGCGTTCGCCGACGATCTTTACGCGCGTGGCAACGATCTTGAATACGCCGAGCCTGCGGCAGATGTGGATCATAGCCGCGAAACGACAGCCCTTTCCAAAGATATCGAAGGCTTTTTGAACACTCTGCCGGAAGGCGAACGCACAGAAGCGCTGCAAAATCTCTATGATCGCAACTGGACCGATGCAGGTCCGGCGCAGATCGCCATCGAGGAAGCGTCCCGGTCGTCCGGCATCGCGCTTTTACCGACCGGACATAATGGTCCTGAAATCGAAAGCGAAGTGCGCGCCGTTGTCGATAATGCCTCGGCTACGCTCGGTGGAGCCGAAACACAGTTCACAGCCTTTATCGACGGTTATGGCAAGGCCAGCCCGGAGGTGCAGCAGGCGCTTCTGCGGCAAGGTTATGCCGACGAATTCATGACGTCGATGGCCGATTACGCTACCGAACCGATACATGATTTCGATCCGGCCACGAGTGAGCAGCAAAAGCCGTATCAAACCTTTCTGCGCCTTGAGGCAATGACGCAGAACGCGCCACAGAAAGTGGCCGCCGACCTCGTCTCAGCCGCTATGCCGGAAATCGAACGCGTCAATATCCTTTATCAGGAACAATCGGGTTACCCGATGCTGGGCTTTGGCGGTGTGGAATCCATGCTCAAGGTTGCCGAACGCATCGAAGGCACATCGCAAGGCGATCAGGTCATAGAGCGATGGGCGGAAATGGGCTTTTATGCCCAGAACCAGATACCGCAATCGATTGGAAATGGCGGCAGCCTGCAATACCCGCTTGAGCTTTCTCAAACGCAAGGCTCTAGCACATATCTGCTCGAACAGGACATTCTATCCGGCGTTCGCCAGAACCAGAGCGCGACCAACAGTGCAGTAGAAGACTATTCCGTACATATGGAAGAACTGCGCTGGCTGATCGATAATCACGGCGACACCATGACGCCTGAGCAGCTTGAGCAGGCCATCGCCGATTATAAGACGGAAAAGGGTGACGAGTGGAACGCTGAAAACGAGCGTCTTGAGAAGGCGGTCAACGAAAAGGGCGAAAGCCTTCTCGACCAGATCACGCAGCTTGGCGATTTCCCTGACGAACCGGCGGAGCAAAAGGAACTCATCAACAAGGAAATCGAAAACATTCTCAATGACGACCGCTCCTATCTGGCGATCCAGTCGGCGTTGCGCACCAACCCCGAACTTCTCGACAGACCGGAAGTTCTGAATTTCCTTGGTCAGGAAGGGCGGTTGACGGATCGTGGACGCAAGCTCGCCGAGGAAGTGTTTACGCAGGTCGTGCAGCGCGATGTGCTGCCCCAGTTTGAAGACATCAAGGGCGCGGACGCCGACAAGATGCGTGAAATTCGCGATAGTCTGGCCCAGTTCCGCGACAGCAAATATGCGGCTTTGCTCGGCGTCACCGAGAAGGATATGAACAAGGCCATTGATGCCATTGAGGCTGCAATACCTTCGCCGGGCGAATCCGAGGCTGCCATCAAGATCAAGATGGACAAGCTTGACGAGACACTTGGCGAACTCGACAGCAGCAAACAAAGCGGTATCCGCACTTTCTCCACCTCCACCGTCCCCGGTCAGGTGCTACGCATGATCGGCGCGACCGGTGCTGCCATGAGCCTTTATAATTCGGCACGCGCAGCAGGTACCGAACCCAATCTCGAAAATATTCTGAAGGTAAGTTACGATACTGCCGGTCTGTGGCAGCGCTCGGTCGAAATCCGCAGCGGTCTCGGCATGATGGGCCCGGACTCTTTCGCCGTCAGGAATTTTAACGGCAGCCTTGCGCACGGTACCCAGCTGCTTGGTGTCATCGGCGCCGTGTTCGACGGCGTCAATTCCTATCAAGCTTTCGCCGATGGCAATCCGGAACTGGGCATTACCCATGGATTAACCGCCGCAGGCGGCGTGACTGCGGCGCTTGCACCGGGCACTATTCTTGGGCCGATTGGCGTCGGTGTAGTTATCGTTGGCACGCTCGCATCCATGGTGGTGACGAAGGTTCAGGATAGCAACAAATACGATAATGAATTGTCCCAGCATTTTCTGGAACATTCAGGCTTGAGCGAGAAGGCAGCCGATGCCCTCGTGGATCAGAGCGGAGAAGGCTATAGTCCTGTGCCGATCCTTCTCGAATATGCAGCAGCCAAGGGCTACGATATGGACAATGCCGACCATAGAGCGGCCTTTGTTGACTGGATAAACGGCATCGAGCCAAAGCAACTTGAGACGTTGCGTAACAATCTTCACCACACCATCGATGCGTTCAAAGGCGATCCGTCCCAGTTACAGCAGACCGCACCCGACGATGCCGACTACACGGACGATACCGAATATAACAAGATGGAGATCAAAGGCAGCTATAACTCAGAGATGGGAGAGCGCTACAGCGTTCAGGCTGGCAACGCATCACCCAGTTCCGTCGTTCAGATTGACGTTGTTTTAGGAACGCTGAAGATAATGGACCTGCCAGCTGTTCCAGTTTCTTAAACCGGAACATAATTATTTCAAACTGGATCATAGCCGCAAGCAGCAAATTATCTGGCGCACAGGATCGTAGCTCTGGATATCGTAGCGTGCTGTAGCGTGGTCGCGGGGGCACGCAACTACCGATACCGACATTCACTAGAGGTAGCTATCTAGCAACGTTTCAGGGCGAAATCTCATCACGTTTTCTGACTTACCCTTGCTGGTCGTGGGACACAATGCCCGTCACCAGAGAGACATAGAGCACTAAGGTGTATAGCAGCCATACACTGCTCGCACTACAATCATGGAACACTTCGTCGCCCACACTCGGGATTCCCTCGACGGCCCCGCCGACCTTGGGGTTCTGCGCGACCATCCCTTCATCGCCGGCCTCATCTTCGTGACCCAGATCGGCAGTGAGAGCCACTCGTCTGACTACTTCAGCTACGCCGTTCGGCTGCACGGTATATGGAACAGCGTTTGGGACCGGAAACCGCACAAGGTCATCATCACAGCCGTTGCCCGAAAATTTATCAACCTTGCTAACGCCCCGTGCAAAAAACGTCAAAAATGGGTACTTCCGAAAGCATGACGGATACAGTTGCTAGGGACTATTCAATTTGAAAAATTGCGGTCAGCAGAATTATTACAAGCCAAGTTAAAAATATCCCAGACAAATTCTCCTCTATCTGAGATATTTTTCTCCTCGAATTAAACGCACAAAATATTATCTTGATCCCCGCCTAATGCGCTAAGAGCAAAGCGTCATCCGTTATTTCTGAATGACTGTTCTTGCGAAATAATGCCATCAAATCAGGCACCTGCATTTGTGCCCTCTCATCACCTGACACATCAAAGATAATTTTTCCCTGATGGAACATAACCGTTCGGTTTCCCGTATCAAGCGCCTGCGCCATCGAATGGGTCACCATAATCGCAGTTAGATTAAGCTCACTGACAATTGATCTGGTAATATGCATCACAAAATCAGCGGTTTTGGGGTCAAGGGCTGCGGTATGTTCATCAAGCAACAGAACCTGCGTCGGGCCGGTGGTCGCCATGATCAGGCTCACCGCCTGCCGTTGTCCGCCGGATAAAAGCCCGACTTTATCGTCAAGCCGCTTTTCCAGACCAAGATCAAGAATACTTAGACGCTTTGCTGCCTCAAGCCTTATCTGCTCATTAACCGCTGCACGCAAACCTCTGGGCGCCGTTCTGCCACAGGCGACTGCAAAATTTTCCAAAATGCTTAAATCTTCACAAGTGCCAAGACGTGGATCCTGAAAAACACGGGATATAACACCGGCTCGCTTATGAACCGGTAATTTTGTAATATCCAGATCGTTGACTTTTACCCTGCCGCTTTCAACCGGTATGGTACCCGCCATCACATTGAGTGAGGTGGATTTTCCGGCGCCGTTTGAACCAATGACTGTTAAAAATTGGCCGGTTTCAACCGTGAGATTAACCCCGCGCAGCGCTTGCGCCTCCAGCGGTGTGCCCTTGTTAAAGGTAACATGAATATCCTCAAGCGCGATCATGCTTTACCTCGTTTTGTAACTTTCTTCAAAGCACCGCTGCGTTGCAAGATGAGTGCTCCCAGCACCAAAACCGAGGTAATAAGCTGCATATCAGAAGCTTTCAGCCCTAAAAAACCGCCATTAAGGGAGAGAGCAACCACCAGACGATATAAAACGGCACCCGCAATACAGGCTAATAAACATTGCAATATTGAGCGCGCCGGAAACAGAGTTGTACCGACAATCACCGCAGCCAAGCCCACAATAATCACACCAATGCCCATATAAGCATCAGCGGCACCAAATAATTGGGCAAATAATGCGCCACCCAACGCGGTCATCGCATTGGCAATGCCAAGTCCGATAATTTTCATCCGTCCAACGTCAATGCCAAAGGCTGCCGCCATACTCGGATTAGCACCGGCTGAGCGCATAGAAATACCAAAACCGGTTGCCAGAAACACATTCAATGCCACTGTGATAGCCGCAATAATGACAGCTAAAATTGTCAATTGCGCCAGCGAACTGGAAGGAAAAAATGCCTCAAATGGAGTGAATACGGTATCCACTGCAATGAGCGGCACATTGGGGCCGTTCATGATGCGCAAATTGATGGAATAGAGTGCAACCGCCACCAGAATACCGGAGAGAATATTGACGATCTTAAAACGGACATGAAACCAGCCTGTCAGCACACCGGCAATAAACCCTGCTACCGATGCGACCAGAATAGCAAGCCAGGCATTCAGGCCATTGACCATCAGGACTGCAGCAACAGCAGCCCCTAATGGAAAACTGCCCTCAACGGTCAGATCAGGAAAATCTAACACACGAAATGTTAAAAATGCACCCAGCGCCACCAGACTGAAAATAAGGCCGGTTTCAAGAATGCCGTATAACTCATACAATGTCATAATGATCGTCCGCCCGTCATTCAATGATCTCGCTGGCTTTATCCAAAACAGATTGTGGTATTGTCAGCTGCATTTTGTCAGCAGATTTTTTGTTAATAAATATCGGAAATTCCGTCATCACTTTTGAAGCAATCAAAGCATCAATCTGACCAACCTCTTTGCCGTCCAAAACTTGTGCTGTCATACCGCCAACCAATTTGCCCAGTTCAAAATAATTCAGCCCTAATGAAGCAACAGCACCACGTTCCACACCACGGGTTTCACCAGTAAAAACCGGCGTTTTCGTATCGAAGCCAATGCGCACAATCGTTTCTAATGCGGCAAGCACAGTGGTGTCATTGGGCAGATAAATGGCATCCACTTTGCCAATCAGGCTCTGGGTTGCCGGAATCACCTCATTGGTGGTTGGTACGGCTGCCTGCACAATGGTAATGCCATATTTTTTAGCCGCCTCTTCCACCCATTCAAGGGTCGCCAATGAGCTGTCCAGACCGGTATTATAAATATATCCGAGCCGTTTCATCTCTGGCATAATCTGCTTAAATAACTCAATCTGCTGTGCAACCGGCGGGATTTCAGAAACACCAGTGACGTTCTTACTAGGCTTCTCATAACTGGAAATAACCCGTGCTTTCAGCGGGTCAACAACACTGCCGAAAATAACCGGTATTGTTTTGGTGGCAGCGACTGCCGCCTGTGTTGCAGGCGTGGTCATTGGCACAATGGCATCCGGCTCATTAGCAACAAATTTACGCGCAATTTGCTGCATGGTAGCAATGTTGCCGTTTGCATTCTGGTAATCAACGGTCAGATTTCTCCCGACACTATAACCATTTTCCGCCAGCCCTTCCAAAACACCGTCACGAGTGTCAAGCAATTGCGGCACCTCAACAATTGTTGCAATTGCAATTTTTTTTGCGGGTTTGTCCTGAGCCAGTACCGGGAATGTAACTCCCAATACAACCAAAGCAACCGCGCCTCCCATTTTAACCTGTCTATCCATAAGGATTCTCCACTTGACTTGGCTCTCTTATTGTTCCCATATATTGAGAGTTATTGATCATATAGTGGGAATAAATGGAAACTCCTGTCAAGAGCGAAGTTCAAACCGGTGTCAGTTTATTGCAAAAAGCTTTTCTGGTGCTGGACTTGTTTCAAGACGATACACCGGCATGGTCACAGACCGAAATCGTCGAAGCCGCAGGTCTGCCCCGCTCTACAGCGAGCAGGCTTGTCCGCTATTTCTGCGAAACAGGTTATCTCATCCGTAATGAGGAAAGCCGCCAATATTTGTTGGGGCCAGCAGCGATTGATCTTGGCCGGCGCGCTTCAAGAACAATGGATATTCGCAATCTGTGCCGTCCGATTTTAGAAAGATTGAGCGCATCAACCGGTGAAACTGTCATCCTGACAATGCTGGATGAAAACGGTACTTCAGCCACCTGCATCGACCAGATTGTAAGCCGCGCTGAAGGCCTGCGTGTGTTTGAAAAAATCGGCTCCACTATGGCGCTTCATGCCGGTGCCGCCCCCAAAGCAATATTGTGTGCCATGAGCCAGAAAGATCAGGCTCATGTTCTTAAAACACCATTGATTGCCAAAACCCCAATGACAATCACCGATCCCGACATTTTAAAAGCCGATTTAAATCAAGCCAAAGCAAGAGGCTATTCCATTTCCCATGAGGAAACTTATTCAGGCGTTGTCGGCGCTGGTTGTGCATTTTTTGGCTGGGGCACCACACCGGTCGGCAGCATTGCAATAGCGGTTCCGCTTCATCGCATTGATGATGAGCAACTGGACGAATTCGGCTTGCTGTTACAGACAGCAGCAGAAGAAATCACTTCACGCCTTAAAAATGGATATGCCAATTACGGAGATGAAGAATGAAACACTGGATAAGCGGCGAGCAAAAAGGCGTTGAAAACCTTCATTTTGAAACTGGCGACAGACCAGAGCCTGATGATCATGAAATTCTGGTGCAGGTTCATGCGGCGGCATTAAATTTTTCAGATATTTTAATGCTGGATGATCAATATCAAATACGCCCGCCACGCCCCTTTACACCAGGACAAGAACTGGCCGGTATTGTTGTCAAGGCGGGTGCCAATTCCGGCTTTAAAACAGGTGATCGGATCACCTCCAAAGTCAATTGGGGCGCTTTTTCTGAAAACGCACTTGTGCGGGCTGATATGGCAATTGCTATTCCCGATGATATTGATTTTACCCAAGCCGCCGCCTTGCCGGTATCCTATACAACAGCACTGGTCGGTTTAAGCGAATGTGTGCAAGTGAAAGCCGGTGACACGGTTTTAGTCCATGCCGCCGCAGGCGGTGTCGGCATTGCCGCCGTGCAAGTTGCTAAAGCTTATGGTGCAACGGTTATTGCCACCGCAGGGGGTGAAGAAAAGGTAAAACTTGCCCTGAAATCAGGCGCCGATCATGCCATTGATTATAATAGAGATGATTGGGTGGCTGCGGTTAAAGAGATCACCGGCAATAAGGGCCCTAATATTATTTTTGATTCCGTTGGCGGTGATATTGCGCTGCAAAGCCTGCGCTGCATTGCCCGCGACGGGACCTTGCTGATTGTCGGCTTCTCAGGCGGTACAATCCCAAAACTTCCCGCCAATTATTTATTGCTCAAGCGTTGTGCCGCAAAAGGCGTTTACTGGAACCATGACCAGGATGGTGAAATGCTGATGCGTGTTTCCAAACGTATGTTTGATTTGCTGGCACAAAACAAAATCACCCCGCTGATCTCAGGCCCCTATCCGCTTGAAAAGCTGCCCCAGGCCTTAACCGATATGGCAGCCCGCAAAACCGTGGGCAAAGTTATTATCAGCATTACCTCTTCTGACAATTCATCAAATGAGCCAGTTCAATGAGTGACAGTGATATTTTTCATGGTGTGCGCGTGCTTGATCTCACACGTGTTATGTCCGGCCCTTTTTGCACCTCAATGCTGTCCGATTTAGGGGCAGAAGTCATTAAAATCGAAATACCGGATAGAGGCGATGAAGGCCGTTCTTTCGGCCCCTATAAAGATCAGGACAGCACCTATTTTATGCTGCTGAACCGCAATAAATACAGCGTCACGCTTGATCTGAAAGCACCAGAAGGTCAACAGATTTTGCGCGATATGATTGCGCAATGCGATGTGCTGGTTGAAAATTTTCGCCCCGGTGTAATGAAAAAGCTGGGGCTTGATTATGAGACGGTGCGCCACATCAATCCGCGATTGGTCTATGCCAGTATTTCAGGTTTTGGTCAGGAAGGGCCGATGAAAAACCTGCCCGCTTTTGATCTAGTCATTCAGGCCATGAGCGGCTTGATGAGCCTGACGGGACAGAAAAACGGCTCACCTACTGCGGTGGGCGAATCCATGGCCGATGTCTGTGCAGGCATCTTTGCCGCATGGGGTATTGCGGCAGCGCTTTATGCGCGTGAGAAAACCGGCGCAGGCAAACATGTTGATATTGCCATGCTCGATTCTATGGTTTCCATGCAGTTGACGGGCTTAAGCCGCCAGTTATTTTTTAATGATACACCCAAACCTGTCGGCAACCGCCATCCGGTCACTTATCCGGTGGATAGTTTTGCCGCGGCTGATGGTGCTTTGGTGCTGGTCTGTTTTTCGCAAGACCTTTTTATCCGCCTTGCCCAGCTGATCGGCCATCCAGAGATCGCCACGGATGAACGCTTTGCCACCAATCAAGCCCGCAATCAGCATGAAGATGAATTACGCACGATCATTGAAGCATGGACATCAACTTTAAAGCTGGATGATGCGGTTGATCAGCTCATTAAAACAGGCATTCCCGCAGCCCCGATCTGGAACCTTGAGCAGGTGATGTCCTCACCGCACGCGCATTATCGCAATTTAAGCATTGCCGGGCACCATGGCCGCCAAGGCGACATACCGCTTGTTCCGCAACCGGTTAAATTCTCCGGCATGGCACCGCAAACAACAGGGTTTTCGCCCATGCTTGGCGAACATACCCATCAAATTCTTGGCCAGATTTTAGGTCTGCAAGAAAATGAAATTAACCAGCTCCGCGATAAGAAAATAATTTAGAGGGAACTGTCACTGTGACAAGTGCAAAAAATCATCGCGTCATCCGCGCACCACGCGGTAATACGCTCAACGCTTTTTCATGGCAAACAGAAGCGCCTTTACGCCTTTTGATGAACAATCTCGACCCTGAAGTGGCAGAACGCCCCGAAGATCTGGTTGTCTATGGCGGCATTGGCCGTGCGGCACGCAACTGGGAGGCTTATGATCAGCTGGTTTCTTCCATCAAAACCTTGCATGATGATGAAACGCTGCTGGTGCAAAGCGGCAAGCCGGTTGGTATTTTCAAAACTAATCCCCATGCACCGCGCGTGTTAATTGCCAATGGCAATCTGGTGCCTGCCTGGGCAACATGGGAGCATTTCAATGAGTTGGATCGCTTAGGGCTGACCATGTATGGCCAGATGACCGCAGGTTCATGGCTTTATATCGGCAGTCAGGGCATTGTGCAGGGCACGTATGAAACATTCAGCGAAATTGGCCGCCGCCATTTCAACGGTGATTTAAGCGGACGTTGGATTTTAACCGGCGGTTTGGGCGGCATGGGCGGCGCACAGCCGCTGGGTGCCACCATGGCCGGTGCCTCTATCATTGTCGTGGAATGTCAAGCAAGCCGGATCGAATTTCGCAAGCGCACCGGCTATCTTAACCAATCCGCCACCAGTCTCGATGAAGCTTTGGCAATTCTGGCAAAAGCCAAAGCCGAAGGCAAACCGGTTTCCGTTGGTCTGCTTGGCAATGTGGTTGATGTATTTCATGAAGTGGAAAAACGCGGGCTGGTGCCCGATGTCGTCACCGACCAGACCTCAGCCCATGATCCGGTACATGGCTATCTTCCCGTTAAATGGACTGTAGAAGAATGGCTTGAACAACAACAAAGCGACCCGACCGGCACTGCTGCTGCCGCCAAAGCATCCATGGCGCAACATGTCAATTCCATTTTACGCTTGCAGGCCAAAGGTGCCGTTGCCCTTGATTATGGCAATAATATTCGCGCCATGGCTACAGATGCAGGCGTTAAAAATGCCTTTGATTATCCAGGCTTTGTTGAAGCCTATGTGCGCCCGCTCTTCTGCGAAGGAAAAGGGCCTTTTCGCTGGGTGGCTCTGTCAGGCGATCCGGAAGATATTTATCGCACTGATGCAAAAGTTAAAGAGCTAATTCCGGATAATCCGGCTCTGCATAACTGGCTGGACAAAGCACGCGACAACATAAAATTTCAGGGTTTGCCATCCCGTATCTGCTGGTTGGGGCTTGGGGAACGGGATAAAATCGCCCTTGCCTTGAATGAGATGGTGGCCAATGGCGAGGTGAGCGCCCCTTTAGTGATCGGGCGCGATCATATGGATTCTGGCTCAGTTGCCTCCCCTAATCGTGAAACAGAAGCGATGAAAGATGGTTCAGACGCCGTTTCTGACTGGCCGATCCTCAATGCTTTGCTCAATTCTGCCTGCGGCGCTACATGGGTTTCTTTCCATCATGGCGGCGGTGTGGGTATTGGTTATTCACAGCATTCTGGCATTGCTGTTGTGGCCGATGGCACTGCAATGGCTGCTGACAAATTGCGCCAGGTTTTCTGGAATGATCCGGCCACAGGTGTGATGCGCCATGCCGATGCGGGCTATGAGATTGCCAAAAACCATGCCCGCGCTAATAGCCTTAATCTGCCAATGCTGCGCTGATAAAAACTGCGACGCTATCATTTTTTTGAATGGTAGCGTCGCAATTTTCAATTCAAACGTTAAGACGCGCCCATGCCATTATGATTAATCACCACAAAGCACGGAAATTGCGGCATCCAACCCGCCTGCTGCCATATCCACACCCCATTCGTCCATGCGAAAATCAACACTGACCTGCTGCCGGTTTCGTGGACACGGAGTTAAGGTGCTGCCGATGAAACTGGAGCGCATGAATGCAACGAAGGAAGTTCAGCCGCGAATACAAGCTTGAAGCGGTGAAATTGATACGAGAGCGCGGCGTCAGTGTTGCGCAGGCCGCCCGTGATCCGGATGTTCATGAGAATGTCCTGCGCAAATGGGTCAGGGAATATGGTTCCGACCCCGCGCAGGCTTTTCCTGGCCACGGACAGATGAAGCCCGAGCAGCTTGAAATCGAGAGGCTGCGTAAGGAAGTTGCCAAGCTGAAGGCGGAGCGTGATATCTTAAAAAAGGCCGCCGCCTACTTTGCGAAAGACGTGATATGAAGTTCGGCGTTGGTGCATCAATCGCCGGTGAGTTTCAGAGTTTTTATAGCATTGGCTTTTAATGTTTTGGTTCGTTGAGAATTTGGATCAAGCCAATGCCTTTCAAGCACAATTCCGCCCGTCGTCACCGGATACCCAAGCAGAAGTTCAAGGTCACGAACTGGGCGGCGTACGAAGCAGGCTTGCGTCAGCGCGGGAGTGTTACTTTCTGGATCAGTGAAGCAGCTATAGCCGGATGGATTGCACCACTGCGCAAGACGCGCGGTGGTCAATGTCGCTATTCTGACCTGGCTATTGAGACGACGCTGATATGTGGCAAAGTGTTTAACCAGCCTCTGCGTCAGACAGAAGGCTTAATGGCCTCGTTGTTGCGGCTACTCAATGTTGAACTGCCGGTGCCAGATCACACAACATTAAGCAGACGCTGCGCCAATCTTGTTGTTTCCAGCTTAACCCGGTGCACCAGGAGGGATGGAACAGATGAACCTCTTCATGTGATCGTCGATAGCACTGGTATGAAGATATATGAAGCTGGCCAATGGCTTGAAGAAAAGCATGGCGCTAAATCTGCCCGAAAATGGCTCAAGCTGCATCTTCCTATTGATGCAGATAGCAATCAGGTCATTGCAGAAACACTGACTGATCAAAATACAAGTGACCTCAGCCAGGTTCCTGATTTGCTTGATATGATTGATCGCCCCATCGCTTGTTTCATGGCAGATGGTGCTTATGACAGTGATCAAACCTATCAAGCTTTACGCAGTCATAGTCCCGGTGTGAGCATTATCATTCCGCCACGAATACGAGACTTACAAGAAGCGTCAAATGGCCCACCTGATCAGCGTGACTGGCATAGCCGCACAAATGCTCAACGCGGTCGGATGGAGTGGCAAAATCTTACCGAGTATGGGAAGCGAGCGAGAGTAGAAAACGCCATAGGCAATTATAAATCAACAAACGGGCCAAAGCTAAGATCACGCAAATTCACCAACCAGAAGACTGAAGTTAAACTTGGATGCGGCGTCCGTAACCGCATGCTGCAGACACCACGCCCGAAATCCGTCCGCGTCAAAGTTGAAACCACATAAGCCAGCATCAAAGATCGGAATCCGCCACCAATTCGTTTCATGCAACAACGCCGCATCGGACCATGGGCTTCTTTTTTGTACCGTACCTCTGCCTCCAACGCGCTAATTCGTCTTGCGGTTTTCTTTCTTCAATGAATTCCGCAGCGCATCCATAATGTTGATGACATTCCCACCGGATGGTTCTTCTTTGGCTTTCCGTTTAGTCTTGGGAGCCTTCTTCAGGGACTTCTTTTTGTCTGCGATGATGTCGAGCAACTGTTCCTGAACCGGGTCAGTAACCAGATCCGGCTTCCAGTCTCGTGTTTGTTTTTTGATTAGCCTTTCAATCAACGGCAAGGCATCGGGGTCCGCTTTATCGTCGCCGATTCTCCCATAATATAAATCCTCATCGCGCACTTCGTCTCCATAACGCAAAGTCCAGAGAACGATCCCCTTGTCTCGCGGTTCCAGCATGACAGCTCGTTCGCGACGGGAAAGAACCAGTCGCGATATTCCCACCTTGTTCTCAGCTTTCATCGCCTCACGGATGACCGCGAAAGCTTCCTCCCCAACTGGATCACTCGGGGTTAGATAATATGGGGTGTCCAGCCATATCCAGCCGATGCTCTCGCGGGGCGAGAACATTTCAATATCAATGGTCTTGGTGCTGTCGAGAGCAACGTTTTCAAGTTCATCGTCATCAAGAAGAACGTATTCGCCTTCTCCGCGTTCATAGCCCTTGGCCTCGTCTTCTTCCCTGACTTCCTTTCCCGTTACAGCGTCGACATAACGACTGATGACACGATTCTGCGTTTGCCGGTTAAGGGTGTGAAAACGCACTTTCTCGCTATCCGAAGTAGCTGGCATCATCTCGACAGGGCAGGTGACAAGAGAGAGTTTCAAGTATCCCTTCCAATAAGGACGAATAGCCATTCCACGCCTCCGTTAGCTTGCGCGCCGCGTAGGCGTAGCAGATTGTGGGGACTTCGACCCCGCCTTGGCCGTTTTTCGGCGAGCGGGTGAACGATCTGCATTTGCGGCGGTACGCTTCGCTTTCTTGGTGCTAACGCCTGCACTTTCACGAAGAGCCTGAAGGAGTTCGCTCGGCTTGGACGCAACGGGAACCTTCTTCTTAGGCAGGCTTCGGCCTTCGATCTTCGCTTTCACCAGTTCAGCAACTGCATCCTCGTATCGATCATCGAATTTGCTCGCATCGAATTCGCCCGCCTTGGTGTTGATGATGTGTTCGGCGAGTTCCAGCATTTCGCCTTCGATCTTGATGTCTGGAACATCGTCAAATGCTTTCTTGGCGGAGCGGACTTCGTAATCGAAGTTCAGGGTGGATGCAGTCAGCCCTTTTCCATGTGCTCGGATCAGTACGGTGCGCATGCGGCGGAACAGGACGGTGCGAGCTATGGCGGCAACCTCGGCTTTTTTCATACCGTCGCGCAAAAGCACAAAGGCCTCAGTGCCCATTTTGTCTGGAGCTAGATAGTAAGGCTTGTCGAAATATGCCGTGTCTACCTGATCGCAAGGAATGAATGCTTCAACGCGGAGGGTTTTGTCGCTATCTGGAACCGCAGCTGCAACTTCCTCAGGTTCGAGAACCACATAGCGATGGTCATCTACCTCATATCCCTTAACCTGATCGTCTCTGTCGACTGGCTTGCCAGTTTCGCTGTCGACGAATTCGCGTCTCACGCGGTTTCCGGTCTTTCGATTGATGGTATGAAATGAGATTCGCTCGGATGTCGAGGCGGCTGTGTAGAGTGCCACAGGGCAGGACACCTCTCCAAACTTGATGAAACCCTTCCAATTCGCCCTTGGCGCAACCATCTCGCATACTCCCAACGCAACCGCAGCGGTTAGTATTCTTGCAATCGAGTCCGAACGAATCACAGTCCGATTCGTTCCGGCTTTGGAGCGAATCATTCGAACACCGTTCTAATGGGAAAGAAAAAACCCCGACGCCCTTCCCGGAATCGTCGGGGCCGCGCTCGACAGATGAGGTGCATGTCCTTGCCGGGCGCTTCGTACGACCCGGCGAATAATTGGAAAGTTGCCCTGCCTAGGGACGAGCAGGCAGGGATGCGCCATATCCCGGTGTTAAGTGAGTTTTTGGCGCTTGGCGGATGTCATCGCCACGTAGGAAACTGCGTCCGCGAGATTTTGTTCCGAATCATGCGAACGGATCATATTCCATAGTAGCAGCACGGCTAGTCTGAGCCTGCGGCGGTTGGACGTGCGGTCATGCTTTGACTTCAAGGGTGCGCCGCGGGTGTGAAGAGATTTCTCGAAAGCAATTACAAGGCGGTCCAGATGAAGCCCCGCCGTTGGATATCGCATGGTAAATTGTCAAGCAGGTAGCCGCAATTGTTCCACTTCCCGAGGAAGAGACTGAGAAACCAATCAGCAATTTTGGGACATCAGGCGGGCTTTTCGCTTGATACGTCATTCAGGCTAATCAATCGTCCTTCGCCACCGAAGCATACATCCTCGTTGCAAAAAGCCCCTTTCATGTACTTGAGGCCGAACGACCTGAAACTGACGATGTCTTCTGGGCGAAATCAATTGCAGTTTACGAGCTGCCGAGCCACTTTTGAAGTTTCGGAAGCCGAACGCCTCCGCACTCGCTAATTGTGTACCCTTTCGGCTTGCCAGATTTTACCGCAAAGGTTGCGTCTCACCAGAATATTGGCCATTTCTGCTATCTCGCCCGTCCAATGTTGGGGAATAGACGCGAGATATAGTGCGTTCAGTACACGGAGTTGGTCCGGCGTAAGGGGCTTATAAGGCATGGTTCGATTCCAAGTAATAGCGCTAATGACCGTCGTTGAGAACGATATTTCAACAGAAGGAGAGAAAGATGGCTGTGAGCAATCTCGAGAAAGAAGTCGATCTGGTTTTGGGGAAAATTCGCGATTCAAATCTGCGGCTTGCTACAGGAAGGTTACTGATTCACTTTGTTGGTGAGATAAAAAGTCTTCAGACGTCGGTAGACGAACTAAGAAGTGAGCTCCGTCGCCTTCAATAGTAGCTCAAACAACGGGAAGTGGAATTCCGCGATGCATTGGTTTAAGAAAACCGGATTCCGCTAAGGGAGCCTCGGCGCTCTTCCCTAAACCGAACGCCGAGGCTCTTACACCAGTCCACCGTTGTTGTTATCGAGGCTTGGTGTAATACAAATATTAGGGCGTCCCAGCTTCTGGGCAACAGAAATGTTTTGAAAGGATGGACATTTCCAAGGAGCATAGGCTTTCTATTCGGCTGTCTCGGCAAACTCCAATCGTGCAAGAAGATCAGAGAACAACTCGGTGTTTTCTTTGCTGAACGTTGTGTTCAGTTGCCTTCTCAATGTGTTTGCAAATGCATCGGACGGTTCCATGTGTGGCGCATGAAACCTTGATGCAACTCGTCGAACGGGAATTTTCAGGTCTATTCGTTCGGGCATGGTCCTAGCCTGTCAGATTTTGTTTGTGCACGAACCAATTGCAGCTGAACTTGTTCCGTGCTCAATATCAGCGCCCGACAGGTCTCTCAACCTGCCGGCCTGCGCTTAGCAAATGAGGTGCACGCCTTTGCCTCGCGCTATCACTCGAGTGTCCTACTTCCCGAGCGAATAGATTGGTGAAGAGACGACGGGCTCGTAGTCCCGCTTTCTTTGCTGTCGCGAGAAATGCGGCGCGAAGGTGGCTGGGTTTACCATCGATGTCGGCCAGACAGGATGCGACCGCTTTCCAGTACTTTTCGCGGCAGCCTTTGTGCGGCCAACTCTCGAACAGACAATGAGCAGCCATAGATGTGTCGGTCACGGAAAATGCCCTGCCTCTGGAATATAAGGCAGAGCAGCGTCAGCGACGTCTGTCGTGCTGGTCGAGCTGAGCTGGCGCGGCAGTGCATTGCCAGGTTAGAAACTGCGCTCGCGACGACGTTTTGTTCCGCGTCAAGTAAATGGGTCATATTCTGCGGGAGCTGAGGAATCACCTCGACCGGATCCGTTATTGTTTGCGGCTGGAGACAACTGGTTCGCGTGGCGTCAGTTATATCTCTGGTGCGCCAGACGTGCGGCTAGCTCACAGATATACCATTGGTCTCTCAGCCCACTCTCGTACAGCATGATGATACCTGATGCTAATTCCGACGGAGAGTAATTGCGATCACTTTCCTCAAGCATAATGGCCGCATTGCTAAAGCAGCTACGCATGAAATTGACTTCCAGCGGATTGTAAATGCGGCTCGCTTCGTTGAAAAGCGGCATGTCAGCCTCTCTTTAGCTTTCGCTAGTAGAAGCCCCCAACAACCCATTTGTCCGTCCTTACGCATATTTCCCAGCTGGAACCCGTTCGAGCGCGATTGCTATCTAGCAACCCGATAAGGCTCACAAGTTCTGGTTCATCGACAAGTAGTTGGGCCTCGTCTGTAGATAGCCATTTACGATAACGCTCATCCTGCTCCCGCCAGCAAGGTAATTCCTGGAGAACAAAGAGAGGAAAGACGCTTACTTTGACCGGGATAAATACGCTCTTTAGTCGTTTCCAATAGAAAAAGTGACCTATAATGCCGGGCGCGAGAATACCTTCAAGCCCCGCTTCTTCCAGTGCTTCCACACGGGCTGATTCAGCCAGGCTTTTCCTTTTCATTGGCCAACCCTTCGGCAGGGTAAATCGCCTCGTATTGCGGGTTGTAAGAAGTAAGATTTCTAACCGCCCATTTTCAAAACGATAAGGAAGTGCGGCGGCCTGTTCGAGTTCCGTGCCTGCCTTTGCCTTTCGGATACCATTTTTCCATTTTCTCGAGCTCATAGTAGCTGCCCTTGTGAAAGCTACCCAACCTTAACTCTTCTCATCTGTTCCCAAATCATCTGACGCGAGAGCGGATACGCCGAAAGGTCTACCGTTCACGCAATGAAGTTCACCAGGACGTGTTCAACTACCTTGAAATGTTTTACAACCCGAAACGCAAACACGTCGGGCATGCAGGGAAAAAGCCGCTGATCTTAATATTCAAGCGTAAAGGTATAGGACAGACCATTGGTCCAATTCTTGCTTCACTGGCGGATGAATGTTTTTAGTGCTCGTGCTACGCGCAGAAGAGCTCTCTAGCTTGAGCGGGGCGCGCACGCTCATTTTAGGGACGGTCGGATCTCTTTCATTCGTTCACCTCCAGACCTTGGAAGAGAACGGCGTCATTTAGGCTGGCCACGTAAGTTTGGCATCAAATCGCCGCACCTCATCGAGCAATCCTTTTTCATTTTTAAGAAAACGGACATTCCATCCGGCCGGTTGTTCTGCATTGCGCCAGATGTTTGTGTGGCATAGCGACTGAATGAACAGCATTAAGGACAGAACAAAATTATGGGCTTCCTTGAATACTAGAGGCTCTCGGCCAAAATTTATCGTAGAATAAATTTGGAGGAAATTGTTCATGCCCGATCATGATGCAGCAACTCGAAAAGACGACCTTCGAACTGGCATTCCATTCTGGATAAAAACACCAAATTCAACCGTTCATGCAGAAACCCATCTTCCTCGTAGGGCCTTTGATGTAATCGTCGTCGGAGCAGGTATCTCGGGAGCACTGACGGCAGAAGCGTTGACGCGCAGGGGAAAAAGCGTGTTGATTGTTGATCGGCGTCCTCCGGCACGCGGCTCGACATCAGCCTCGACAGCAATGATCCAACATGAGATCGACGTCCCCCTGAGCCGACTATGCCGGAAGATTGGTGAGAACAAAGCTAATGCTGCCTGGTTAAGATCAGCGCAGGCCGTTCGTGACCTGATTGATTTGTCGGGCGCGCTCGAGCTCAATTGCCAAATGCATGCAAAGTCAGCGCTTTATCTGGCTGGCGATGAGATGGGAGCGAAAGCGCTTGCCAATGAGGCCGCTGCGCGCAACAAAATTGGTATTAGCGCCAGTTACCTCAGTCACAAAGTCCTCTTAGAGCGCTTTGGATTGAACCGCCCCGCAGCAATTTTGTCGAACATTTCTGCATCAGCCAATCCCGCGCAACTTACCGCAGGGTTGTTGCGCAGGGTTCTAACCCGCAATGCCCGGATCGTTTCGCCCGTCGAGATTACGGATGTGGCAGAGCTGCCTTCAGGCGTCGCCTTGGCAACTCGTCGAGGAGAAGTTCTGGTTGCTGAACATGCCGTATTTTGCACCGGCTACGAATATCTGCCTCAAATGGAGGCGAAATCGCACAGTATCACATCGACCTGGGCGTTAGCTGCGAAACCTTCGCGAAACGTGCCATCTTGGCTATGTGATATGCTCATCTGGGAGGCAGCAGATCCCTACCTTTATCTGAGAACCGATGAATTTGGACGTATTATCGCCGGTGGCGAGGACGAACAGGCAAAAAATAGCAATGAGGATCCCAAGAAACTCGGAGATAAGGCGGCAATCATCATTCGTAAGCTGGAAGATCTCATCGGGATGACGATTGATAGGCCGGACTATGTCTGGTCGGCTCCATTCGGCGTCACACAGGACGGTTTGCCGATCATCGACCGAGTTCCCGGTTACGAGCGCATTTTTACCGCTTTGGGCTTCGGTGGCAACGGCATCACCTTCGCGATGATTGCAGCTCAAAATATCACAGCCGCCATAACAGGCGAGACAGTTCCTGACACAGAACTCTTCCGATATCGCTGATCCATAAATCAAGCGATGATACAGACTACGAGCCTTTCACATCTGGACCGAGGGAAATGGAAGCCGGTTGCGCCTTACGTGTTGATTTGCATTGATTGTCCGCCAAGGATGCCACGATATCGCACCCTATTCGGGAAACGCTTTTGGAAGTGAAATTGATATTTTGAGGGTCTGCTCCACCCACAATCGATCAAGATCTGCGTTCAAGGCCGACACCAGTGCCCTTTCCAGCCTCGTACCGAATCCCTCGTTCGATTGGTCATCATGATGATCATTACCTGTTTCAAGCCAACTAATGAAAATAGTGTCAGACGACTCTTGAATATCTATGGAAAGCTCGCGTTCAGAACTCGCTAATGCACCGTGCTTGGCAGCATTTGTTGTCAGTTCGTGCAAAAGTAGCGAGAGATTTGTCAGCGACTTTCCGATGATAGCAGGATCATGGCCAGTGATATGAAAATTGTTCTCACTATAAGGTTCCAGAATGGTACGTAACAAGTTCTGCAACGGGACCGGAGAAATTGCTGCATCGGCATCATCCCATGTCGGCATCGTCAGTTCATGCGCCCTGGCAAGTGCAGCCAATCTCGCCTGAACCACCTCACGAAGCTCATCAACCTGCGTAGCCGATCTTGCGCTCAATGAAACGATACCGTTGGCCAGAGCGAACAAATTTTTTACGCGGTGACGCATTTCTCCCATATGGAGCTTTTGTTGGCTTTGAGCCTGCAAGCGCTCGCTGATGTCGCGTGCTATTTTTGACGCACCAACAATAACGCCGTTTGCGTTTCGAATAGGTGAGATTGTCAATGAAATATCAATCAGCGTACCATCTTTTCGCTTCCGAACTGTTTCGAAATGATCGACTCTGTTTCCCTTTCGTATTTCGCTTAGAATAGCTGGTTCTTCGTCAAGCCGATCTTCTGGTATCAAGATCGTGACCGGCTTTCCGATTACTTCCTCCGCATGATAAACGAATAAGCGCTCGGCACCTCTATTCCAGCTTCTAATAATGCCATTCAGATCCTTGCTAACGATGGCGTCGTCTGAACCGTCGACAATTGCAGCGAGCCAATCCCGTGGATCGAGATCGGTTTCGCCGAGTTGGGATTGTGAAGCAGGTGTTACCGACAACAAAATGCGATGTTTAGCGTAAGTCGAACAAAGCCGATCGGAGCCAACTTGGTCTTTATGTTTTTCCATCGTACTCCGCCCATTCTAAAGTCATGAAAAGATAATAATTGATCGGAACACGATATCAATTCCCTAGATCCACGTAGTGCGTGAAGTGTTTTACCTTATTCAAATTCTGGATAATCGCCCGCCATTCCGGTTCTTCTCCTATCGATGTGATCAACTGTTCACTGCTAAATAGCGCTATTTCGCGTGACGAGCACCATGATATGCGTTCATCGGTCTTTAGCGGTACATTAAAGGACTAATTCTTGACCGTCAGTACGGGCCGTGTTCTGATTGCAATTGCAAATGGGCGTCCGAGCCATCCGCTGCCGAATTCATGCTTTCGTCTGGTTGGCTACCAAGTGGACGTTAAAGGTTCTGATTGCCAGTCAAGAACGCCGACATAATTCGGTCGAATAGGACGGACTGATCTTGTTGAGGTCTCCATCCATGTTTTATATGAGCGCGAAATGCCTCAATAGGTGGTTCGGCCACCACTAAGATCAGACGTTGCTGCTGTGGTGTATGAGTTTTCTTCCGAAAGCATCCAGGCAACCATAGAATGCACTAACTGTCGTTCAACCACAGCTGACCGCGCTTCGGTTGCTTCTGAGGCACTCTCAGCCCCTCTGTCGCCAGATGCGTTCGACCCGCTTGACGTTCATGACCCAGCCGGTCCGATGCAGCATCGCCGTTATACGACGATAGCCATAGCGGTCTGACTTACAAGCGAGCACTGATGTCTGCGGTCAACGCCGCTTTATCATCCGGGGTCTTGGAGATCTTGCGCTGAGCGGAACGATACTGGCCGGGAACCCAGCATGCCCGTCTCTCGGACACACTCAAATCTTCAGTGACATGATCCAGGCAAGCGCGGGGACGAGCGGAGCTCAGATGGGGTATTCGGATTGCTCCTCGCGTTCACACCTTGGATGGAGTGAGATGGCAGTACCGTTAAACCCTTGTGAAAGGAACGTTTCATGTCACTGTTTGCAGGCCTCGATATTTCCGTAAAGCCAACGGCCACCAGATCGCAAGTCCGTTGCCATAGCTGCCAAACCGCTTGCTCTCTTCCTTGCCGGCCTTGCACGCCATCTTCGCGAGCTGGCGATTGGCGGCGAAACCAATGGAGCAGGTAATGAACGGGCCTATATTTTCGGCCAGTGTCGATTTGATGCGCGCTGCGAGCAGTTCCGGATCACGTCTGCCTGTCTCATCGAGAATGCAGGTCAGCTCGTCGATGCTTTTCGCGGTGTCGATTGCGACGACGGTTTCGATCTCGCAAAGGAGTGCATTATGGGCGCGGCGATAAAGATCAGGATCTTGCGGCACCAAAATTAGATCGGGACAAAGCCTTTTGGCTTCCTTGATCGGCATGACGTTCTTGACGCCACGTGCTTTCGCCTCGCGCGAACAGGCAATCACTGCGGTTCTGTCAGTTCCAGCAAAGGGCACAACGCCTATCGGGCGACCCCGCAATTTGCGATCTACCTGTTGATGAACGCAGGCGAAAAATCCAACAAAATCAAGGTATAAGCGTTCTATCGTCTCCAGCAGACGCATGCGATTACTCCAGCATAAGGGACGAGCGAAACCTGCCCGAAAGTGCACGGGCACTTAGGAACATATTCCGCTGATGGGATGATGTTCCTATTCCGTTCTCTTTTGATTGGAGTGTCAATCCGGAATCCGGTAATAGGATCGATGATAATGATGCGCTTTCCGGAAGCAGGCGGTGCGGGGCGGAGTGAATACGGAACCTAGGTATATAATAGCACTAACAGAATGAATGCTTGTCGGCCGTCTTTAATGCATCGTCATATTCCCAGTTCATTTCGAACTGGCCATTGCGTCTTCGTGGTCGTTTTGATAGGGCTTCCAGCCCAATTCCAGCATATAGTCGCAGATTTCAGCGATCACATCGTAACGCCGCATGACAGCTTGTTGGTGCCTACAAATCATCACCTGCATTCACCGGTCCCGCTTGTGCGAGGCGTTGCTGATGACGCTCTTTCCAATGGGACTGAAATTGGGGTCCCTTCGAATCCGGCGGTGATTTGGGGCGTAGAATGCGCAATGGCAAAGGTGTGGGCAAGTCCGGGCCGATGATGATCGCTTCGCCGGGAGCTAGCATTGGAATGAACTGAGTGGCGGCACGGTCGAGGTCGCCACAGGCATGTTCGACTGTGCTGCGGTCCTGTTCGTTCGTCAGGCGATGAACGATCAGCGTGCCGAGCTGGCTCAATACGTCCTGGGGAATGTCGCGCGGGCGCTGCGTGGCCAGCACGGTTGTCAGGCCATATTTACGCCCCTCTTTGGCGATCAAGCCAAATGAATCGAGACGGACGCTCCCGTACTCATCGCCGATCGTCCGGCCAAGGAATTGATGCGCTTCGTCCAGAAAAACGATGATCGGGGTGTCCCTAAAGCGGCCTTCGCGAGCGAGGCCGAGAAGATATCGCCCAATAATGTTTAACAGCAATTCGCGGGTACTGTGCTCGAACCTGACTTCCTTAAACGATATCAGGGCGACATCGCGTTCGTTGTCATCCAGAAAGCTAGCGACTTCATCGACAAGTGAGGTGCCATGTGTTTGGAACAGGCATTCAAGCTCGCGAGAATTGATCAGCGTCGCTATACGAGAGGAAAGCGATTCACAGTAGCTGGCGGCGTTGTTGTCTGTCCCGCCAAAGTTCGCCGGATTGTTCGTGGCATTGCCCCACACGCACTCCTGCTTGATCTGCTCGGACAAATTCGTGATGTCAAAATCGCATTTCGTAGTGTGGAGAGCGGCGGCGTTGGCCTGGAGTGCGCCGAAGAATGGGCCACGCTGCCGACCGGCTTTCTCCAGAACGCCATTCTGGACGTGCAATCCGGCGGGCATTGCATGTTCGACAGCACGTACGAGTTTCAGACTCTTGATGGCGTCGCGGAGCTTCGGCCCTTGGCTCTGTCCTGACGGTCGAAATAACGAAAACAGGTCGTCCTCGGTGGTTTCGGTATAGGGGAAATGAACATGCTGCGTATGCGGGACATCAGCTTCGAAGGCGAAGACCGTGTCTACGCTCGCCATGTCGCAAAACTCGCCAGTCGGATCAAAGATGAACGCTTTCCCGCTCTGTGCCTTAATCTGCTCTATAAGGCCGGCGATCGTCCAACTCTTTCCACCGCCTGTGGCACCGAAGATGCCACAGTGACGACCGAATAGTTTTTCCGGTGGCAATTCGATTGTGACGCCTTGGCCACCGGCCTCGATCATGCCGACAGGAACGTTGATTTCACCGGCTTTGGTGGCGCTCTTACCGATCATTTGTGCGAGAATGTCGGCACTCGCGAGGAAGACCCCGTCTCCAATCTTGGGATAGGTGTTGATGCCGCGCGCAAGCTTTGTATCGCCATCGGTCACAGTTGAGAGCAACTGAATGCGTCCGATAGGGTTTGGCGTGACTGGAGCCCCGAGGCGGGGTTCGACAGACAGGCGCTCGGCGTCCGGAATTCTTACTTCCGTAATCCGACCCATTAGTTTGACGCGTTCGCAATCGATGAACACGAAATCGCCGACAGCTCCCCGCGACAGAGCGCGTCGTTCCGGCTGGGCACTTGCAAGGGGAAGATTGGCCTGGAGCTGGCTGGCATTTACCAGAGTGACAGTGCCTATGTATTTGTCAGGATCAACTGGGCTCCTCGTTACCATTGTCATAACCCCGAATCGCGTAGCGCCTTGACGCGCTCTGCGTGCCGCTCTCTATCGGTCTCTCCAATCAGGTCTGGCATCGCTACCGCGAGGTCTTCAAATCGTCCGTTGATGAGGTGGACGCGGGGGTCGCCGCTGACGGCAAGCGACATGATCTTCGACAAGAACGAATTGGTATGGGGATCACCAGTCGGAATGGCATGAGTCGGGCCTTCGGGAGGTACCCCGCGCAGATCGTTCTCAGAGAGAATGAAGCTAGGATCGCAAATGATCAGTCGCATCGACAGATTGGATTCGAGGGCGGAAAGAATGGGGCGGCTGATGTGGTCATCGTTGAAACCAAAGCCTGCGACCACGAGCGCGGTGTCGGGTTCGCGTAGCGCTGCCTGAAAGGCACCCATCATGTCGAGGTAGGGCGGCTCGAATGCCTCTTGGTATTTGCTGGAGCGCGGGTAAATGAGGACCGGCTTGCCTTTGGTATTGTCTCGGGATCGCAAAACCTCGACGTCGACGCGACGCCAGTCTGTCGAACCGTGCAGCTTGTAAAGTTGGAAGACGTTGGGGATATAATCTGGGGCATCCTTAGTCGCGTCGCGCCGGACAATGTCCAGTTCAAAGTGCTGCCGATCATAGACCTGGTCCATTGAATGCGAGAAACCGTCGATCACGGTGAAGCGCAGCCGGCGCGCCGCCTCCTCAATTGTCAGGTCGTAGTTTGTTGTAAATAGCTTCGCTCGGGTCTTGCGGAAGCCACGACGCCCGATCTTCCTAACGTAAGCTTCATGCGCTGCCAACGTGGTGCTCTGGCTCACGAAATCGACTTTCGCGAGAATGCAAGATTCCGCTTGAGCAACGAAGTCCTTGACTGCGGTGACGTCCTGATTGTCTTCGTCCGCAGCATCATTGAGTTCCAGATACACCTTGCAAAGGCTCAGGAGCTTCTCGATGTTCTGACCGATGGTGGCATTCGGAAATCGCCCACAGACGGCGGCGAACACCGCCGGTCCAACCGCCGCCTCGACTGCATTCCACAAATCTCGCATCGAAGGAGCCTGTGGCTGCCCGGCAGCGTTGCGCGCGCACAGAGAAGCACCTGCTCCGGTCAACGTGGAGAAATTTGACGCAGACAAGGCATTGATGAGTGCGCTGTCTATCCCTTCCTTGCTGCCGCGTTCAACGACCTTTCCATCATTATCCTCGTGATTTCTATAGGCAACCCATCCCCTACCGGGGACCAGTAGCCGGAGATTGTCTTTCGCTGCCGCGGTCTCATTCCAATAATCCCAAACAGTCACTTGGCATCCCCCCGGTTCCGTGATCAGGTCGAACGACCTATAGAGTCAACAGTTTTGGCGTTCCCGAACTTGCCTTTGTTCAAATCGAAGTCTTTCATTTAGGCCTTCTCACTCCCGAGTTCTTTACCCGGTACTGTGTGTCTTTGTCAGGCAATAGAAAGACGGGCCGCGACTATAGGCTCAACTCGTAGACGTTGCCCGTCGTCAGTCAGCCAGACCAGATCATTTCCCTTCGACAGGACTGCATCGTGCCGAAAGATGTAGGCCTTCGGCTTCATCGACAGGGCCTCGGGAACGACGTAGATAATGTAGTCCATCCGGTGTTCAGGCGAGCGCATTTTCGCGTACTCGTTCGGCGTCAGCTCGACGATGAGGTCTTTCCCAGAAAGTCCTTTGACCTCGACTTTGAGGCAGCCTCCGCCTTCAGCGAAGGCTTCAAGGTCCCAACCGACGCCGTCTTTTTCGACGGAATCCACCCGATGAGCACCACCTTCGTCTGACTCGAAGTAAGCGATCGCATGGTTGATCGCGGCTTGCTCGACCTTGCGGCGCAACTCGGGGTCTGTCTGCCTTGGGGATTTGGCTGGTCGTTTGGCACGTCGCCCGCCTCGGGCGATATATTCAGCGACGTCCTTGTTGAAGGCCTCTCCCTTGCCGTACCAGACCGGGCTTTGCCCCAAGTTACCAGCCTCTTTCGCCGTCGGAATGACGTATGACCTCGCGTCGATTGGCAGCAGTACCGCGTCGGCAGCTGGCGCTTCTATCTGATACCCGACTTCGAAGCCCGACGAGCGTTCGAGACGACGATACTCGGCGTTCCGGTGGATGCGTGCGTTCCGATACCATCCGATGATGACTGTCTTCTTCGTGCGAGGATTGCGGGCAATCCAGACCACAGTGACGCCGTCGATCGCAGCTTCGCTTCTTTGCGCTCCAAGTCTCGAAATCTTGATCTCGGCAGAACGAGGCACATAACCAAAGACCTTGCCCTTGATCGGATCAAAGTTCCAAGACTCGTGGGCGATATCATTCGTCTTTAGAAAACCGAAATTCCCTTCGGCCTTGTCTCCCTTCGGTCCCCGGTATTGGGTCATCCAGGCGTGGTTTATGTAGATCAGTCTCTCGGTCGTCATTGCCCCCCCTGTCGCGTCTGCTGGCACTGGATAGTACAGAAGCCGCCATCGTCGCGCACCCCGGCCACCAGATCGATGCCTTTATCCTGACCGCTTATGCTTCTCTCAGACGCGAATTCCGCATAGGTCCAGACCTTGTCAAAGCGCTGCGCATACTGCGGATCATTCTCGAAGAAAACCTTGGCGAGATTCTCAAAATAAGTACCTTTCTCCCGTTCGCTCTTGGAGCCGGTGCGATAGCGGTCAAACAGTTCTTTAAATGCACTGGACATCGAATCTCTCGAAATACGGGAACTTTCGACGTCTTGTATCGCATTGGGATTTCATGGTGTCCATGAAGTCCTCACTTCCTACTATTGAAGACCACAGAAAGAGTTGATGAGCATATCGGAGCCAGGAGCATAGCGCCCCGACAGTACCCGGCGGGAATTCGCGCATGCGAAATCGGAAACAACGGTAGCCGCAGGAGCGACAGATGTCGCGGGACCGACTGCCGTCGATTTGGCATTCCTTTGTCTGTCGGTATGCTAAGGCGGGCGGATTTTAGTGCGTTATGACTACGAACTGGCTTGGCGCTACCGGAGCTTGCATTGAGGTGAGAACAATGCTCTGTGTACGTTCATATCATCCTAAGAGCGTCAGCGTGACATGTCTTTGACTGGCATTTTCAGATCATCCCATCAGCGCCGAGTGTTCTTATTGACATCGGCACTCATTATAGTGGTTTCCGTCGTCGTTATATGGGCGATATACTATTTCGCACCTGACACGAGGGGTTGGAACACGCTCAACAGCCTTTTGGTTTCGGTTGTTGCGAGCGCCGTTTTCGCAGTCGTATCTGCTCTCTACCTTTCATATTTTTTCGTAGACACCGAGCATGCGGAGGCACGGACCAGGCTGATCCCTCAGGATATTGGTGGCGCGCTTCGCAGCATTGCATCTGAAGCGACGGACTATAAAATCTTTGTCCGTACCGGCCGCCATTTCAGAGCGGAGATACTCCCGATATTGCGAGATAACGCGGTCCGAAGGCGGCGTGCCGTCAATGTCGAAGTGATCCTTTTGGATTTTCGGGACGACAAAGTCTGTGAAGAATATGCAAATTACCGGCGCACTGCCTCATTTGACCGCATACTTTGGGACACCAGCTACGTTCGGAAGGAAGTAATGGCGACGATCCTCGATCTCGCCGCAGCCTCCTCAGAATATAAAAGCTTCTTGAATATCTCATTGTTTCTGAGCGATCGCCTTTCCACGTTTCGGATCGAAGGATCGTCGCAGGAGATCATAGTGACGCGTGAAGACCCCAAGGATATGGCCTTCCGCTATCCGCGTTCTGACAGCGACCACGCAGCATTCTTGACCGAATTCAGTTGGATAAGGCAGTTTGCTGATCCGGTGGTTCTTTCGTCAGGACCGCAGCCCCTTGAAGATATGTTCGGTGAACTCGACGTGATCTCCACCCTTGAACAACAAGCAGAAAGATCACGTGGCTCCAGGTCTCCATATGCGCGCTGAACTCACTTTTCCTCTCACGCTGGAGTATGTGCATACCGTACCAACCGAGCACCTGATGGCTGCACTCAAGAACTGGTTATGCAGCACAAATCCGGTTTGCTTGGTGCATCCTCATGGATTTTTCGTTGTTCCGGTTGACCGAACGGAAGCTGGCGATTGGAGGTTCCATTTCTGGCCGAAGGGGAAAAGGCCAATTCGAGGCATGCCTGCTTTAATTCATACCCATGATCGGCACGTTGATAGCCGAATACTGTCCGGCCAACTGACTAACATCACCTATGATGTTGCTTCGGCGGGAAGTGACGGGTTACCTCTCTACGAAGTCGGGTACGGCGGCGATAGGTACGAAAAATCGACGTCAAACTTTCTCGTCAAGACTTCAACTCGAGTTGGAGTCCGCCCCGTGAAAGCCGAGACGCTAGTAACCGGTCAACACTACCGAGTTGACCGACACGCCTTCCACGAGGCTCAGGTGTCCGAGAGCCTTTGTACCGCAACCCTGGTTTGGATGCATAGCAGGACACCCGGTTCTGTGAAGGTGGTTGGCTGTGATTGTTATCCTGATCGGATAGAGTTCACCAGGACAGACTTCGCGGGAGCAGACCTGGCGAAACTTCTGCCTGCGTAGCTGAGGATTGTCGGCCTGTGGCCAACACCATTGACAACAGGTTTTCCATACATTGAATAAGTAACGCCAAAAGTTACAGCTTGCAGCCGACAATAGCCAAAGTCACCATTTGTCTCAGAAACGGTCGTTTTTGTCACAGATGGGAAGGTTGGGCATGGGGAGTTGGTCGGTTACGTCCGTGTTTCGAAGTCAGACGGCAGCCAGGTACTAGACCTGCAAAAAGACGGCCGCCGGGGTCTCCAAGGATGCCTCAAGGCCCTGCGATCCGGCGACACGCTGGTAGTCTGGAAGCTGGATCGTCTGGGTCGTGATCTTCGGCATTTGGTCAACACTGTAGATGACATGTCGAAACGCGGTTTCGGATTGAGGGTGCTATCAGGGCAGACGCCAATCGACACCACCACCGCACAGGGCAAGTTGATGTTTGGCATTTTCGCGTCTCCCGCAGAATTCGAACGTGAGTTGATCCGAGAGCGGACGATCGCTGGTCTTGCCTCCGCTCGCGCCCGTGGGCGCGTGGGTGGCCGAAAGCCGAAGATGACGCCCACGAAGATAAGGTTGGCGCAGGCCGTTATGGGGCAAGGGGAGACCGTCGTTGCCGATCTATGTGCGGAACTCGGTGTATCCCGTCAGACGTTGTACCGCTACATAAGGCCTGACGGAAAACTTCGAGCTGCTGACAACCTAACGTAAGGTTCGGGACCATCATCATCGGCAGGCTGCCATCCCCTTGTCGATGGAGGTCAAAGCGGGAGGTGGTCCATTCTCACGCCGAAGTATCCCGATGGACCATCGTAGTCCGATATGCTTGCGTAGCCACAGTAAGCTATCAGAATTGAAGGGGGGCTGCACGGTAGCATCGCCGAGTGCCACCAGGTTAGATGATGTCGAGTGAGGCGAGACCGTAGTGCCATTTCTCGACGTACTCCAAGAAGCTCTTTAAGCAAAGATTTGTTGTAAGGGCGGTGCTTGGCCTCGACTCCAATCAATAAGTCCCGAGTTTTGGGGTATCCGTCCGAAATGTTGGGCCTCGTCAATATCAGATCGAGCTCGTGAGTGTCCCCATATGTCGGGATAGTGAGAGTGTGGTTCTGGTTGGTGGCGCTCAGGGTCTCAAATTCTGTATTAGTCCAAATTTCAGCGATTGGATGGCTGCCTCGGTGCATGATAACACAGGGCCATCGCCGCCGATCAATAGGCCCTCCCTTCGATCTGAACCGGATTTCCGTGCCACTTTGCAACGTAAACGAAATCCTGGGATCAGCCCGTTTGAGTTCATTCAATAGCGCAACCAGACATCGTAGCTCGTAAGCCTTATCGGCCATACTTGCCCCTGAAAGCAATTGGCCAGCTGTTGTGGCATTGACGCTCAGGTGATTTTGGAAGGCCTTTTGCAGCCGGCGGATGACAGCTACTGAAACTGGTGTTCTCGTCGGTGCCTTCATGGGTTCATCCCGCCATCATTGTTGTTGTCGTCATCGTTATCGTTATCGTCACCGTACTCGTCCGGAAAAATCAGCGTCGGGTCATAGTCACCACTTAATATCTCACCAAACCATTCTAGGTCTTCGATCAATTGATCAGTCGAGGGACCAGCCAAAAAGGGAACGAAGGCTTCGCGTCCTCGCTCATTCGACTCAACAGCCACAGTAAGACGCTTTTCTGGTTCCGTGGAATTCACCAACTTATCAATTGAATAGACAAGCTCCTCCCGAAAAGAGCGTGTTCCAAGCTTTAGGTGGCCCAAAAGATCGAAATAGTACATTTTCACACGATCTCTTATACTGAGATCGAAATTGTCCATCATCGCCGCAGTCGCATGGCGATCCCAGTCAGAGTAACCGGCCCGGATTGTGAGAACTCGCAGTTCATTGAAAATCGCTTGCCATTCTTCGGGCGAAATATCTGGAGACGAGGGCACTGCAGGGTCCTTTTCAACTGAGTTCAGAGTCTGCCAATTTGATCACCCTGTGCATCTATCACCGTAGAGTATGAGTTGTGCAGAGGGCACACCTTTTGGGTGCGATCTACATGAGCGACTTCTGGTTAAATATGCCTTTAGCCGCCTCGGATTTGGAGGCTTATAGAGCTCCGCGGCCCTTTAGCGGTCGGCTATTTGATTACTAGGAACGCCAGGAACGCTGACCGCTCGCAAGATCAGTGCAGCAGCGCGCATCGGGTCTGCCGAGATTGCCTACGCGTTCGACACTGCCACCGAAATTGCCCCGCTTACACCAACAGCGCCATTTCCAGCAATGCGCAGCGTGATAATCTCTGGGAGAGCAATCAGACATGCCATGCCCGCGCGCGTGCCTTCGAATTGAGCAGGTTCTCGCTTATCGCGATTCTTAGAGCAAGTAAAAACAATAACTTATCATTGTTTTATCAACCTAAACGGCGCTTAACTTTCGTTACATTGACGGTAATTTCCTGGGTTTATCACCATCGATAATTATACAGTATCGATGGTGATTGATTTCAGGACGCAAATCAGTAAAAGTCGGCTCTGTGCACAAGACAGAGAAGCTGGTAATTCGTTGATCAGGTGCAAGTCATCGACCGGGGAACGACGATGCCACTCAAACATAATGCCATCGCATGGACGCGGCTTTGCACTGTCGCAGTCATGTTACCGCTTGGTGCATGCACGGAAAAAGTTCCCGATATCGATCCGGTTGCCATGGCCGAGGATGTGCGGATCGTAATCGGTGGTGAAAGCTTTATCCTGCCGCAGGTTGCCATTGATCGTACATGGAATGGCGGATTTCAGGTTTGGATTGGCGTTTATGGATCCACGGGCGAACTTCTGAAATCTCGCGAGATATGTCCGCTCTTGACCAGACAGTGGTCACGTTCGATTTGCGAGAGCGCTTTTTCGCCGCTTTATCAAAGTCTGCCTGACCGCCTGGCAATCATGCGGCCTAGTGCGCTTCCGATTTACGGTAATGCATTTTTGGCCGACACCAACCAGTCGAAGTACGATGTTGTCGCAGGAATTCAGTTTTCTCTGGAGAAGGCCAACCTAGCATGTTCCAACGCAACTTCGATTGGCCACCGCTTTTGCTTCGCCGGTATTGGCCTGGATAACGGTCTGATCGCACTTTGGAACGCCGAAGATCGAAGCAACGATAACCGCATGGGTAAAATGGTTCAGAGCTTCGTCAAGAATGCAATCGGCCTCACGGAGGACTTTTCCACCCTGGATCGCGATGCTGTGAAGTTGCGAAAACCGTTCGCACCATGTTTTGCTGGTCAGCCCTATGATAAGAAAACGATGGCACGTGTTCAAGATTATGCCGATTTGTTGACATGCACTCCCGGCCAATGAATTTTCTTGCATGCTAGGATTCAGAATGACAAACGCATCGAAAGTCTTATCGGACAGTACTTTGAGGCGCGCCGAACAACTGGATGCCATCGCTTCGATCCTGCCGATGAACCGGCGCGACATGCTGGCCGGCATTTTGACCGATGAGGATGTCGAGACACTGCGCCATCTGGTCAAGGAAGGCATGGGCGAAAACACGTTGCGTGCGCTGACCTCGGATCTGGCCTATCTGGAAGCCTGGTCGCTGGCCGCAACCGGTAGCCCCCTCCCCTTCCCGGCACCCGAAGCCCTGCTCCTGAAATTCATCGCCCATCATCTGTGGCGACACCAGCAACGCGAGATCGATCCCGATCACGGCATGCCGGCAAGCGTGGAGGAGGAATTGCGCAGCCAGGGCTTTTTGCGCGCATCCGGACCGCATGCGCCAGCAACTGTGCGGCGGCGTCTGTCCAACTGGTCGACATTGACCCGCTGGCGCGGGCTGGAAGGATCGTTTTCGGCACCGTCCGTCAAATCCGCTCTGCGTCTTGCCGTGCGTGCCACCAATCGTCCGCGCAGCCGCAAGAGTGCGCAGGCCATTACCGGCGACATCATGACGAAACTTCTGGGAACCTGTGTTGGCAACGATTTGCGCACACTGCGCGATCGGGCCATGCTGATGGTCGCTTTTGCCTCTGGCGGCCGCAGGCGCAGCGAAGTCGCACGGCTTTCAATGGAACAGCTCACTCTGGAAGAGCCTGTAATCGAAAAGGACGGCACCCCCCTGCCCTCTTTGTCGATCCGCCTGGGGCGCACCAAGACGGCCAGTGCCGAGCAAGACGAGGTCGTCTATCTGACCGGTCGCCCCGTCAACGCGCTCCATGCATGGATTGCAGCGGCGAAGATCGAAAGCGGAAGCCTGTTTCGCTCCGTCGATCGATGGAACAATGTCGGACGCCAGGCGATTGATGCCCAAACCGTCAATGCAATCGTCAAAGGACGAGCCGCGAGCGCCGGTCTCGATCCGAAGGCGTTTTCGGCGCACGGGTTGCGCTCCGGCTATCTGACCGAAGCGGCCAATCGTGGCATTCCGCTCCCGGAAGCCATGGAACAATCCCGCCATCGCTCCGTGCAGCAGGCATCCGATTATTACAACAATGCCAAACGGCGTAGCGGACGGGCATCGCGATTGCTTTAAAGTGCAAACCCTCCATCCAACGATTAAGGGTGGCACGTGGAACGGGGACTTTTTACATTGGTCAGTAGAAGACGGACGGACGACATGGCATTGTTGTGGCTATGACAGATGAACCCGATTTGCGCTTCAGCGGCTTCTCGCTTTGGATTGATGGACGCGAGTTCCCGGATGTGTCGGACTTCTGGGATGGAAACTGGCTGATGGTCCGCGCTCGCATGGAGGCGAACGGCGCACGTGTCGAATGTGAGGGCCCCGTTCTGATGACCGTGGATATCAAGGAGTTCCGCGATCAACTCACTGCAATGACGGCCTCGTTGACTGGCGAAGCCACACTCAAGGGCTTAGAACCCGAGATCAATGCTGTTCTGAAGATGCAGAAGCTAGGGCAAGTTGAAGCGGTGATCGAAATTACCGCTGATCCCGTCAATCAACATCATCGTTTCGTCCTGGAGGGCGATCAGTCCTACCTGCCCGGACTTATTCGTTCGTGCGACGCCATTCTCCGCAAGTTTCCTGTCATCGAGAAGAGAGGCGCCTGATCGAAAGGCAACCACACAACTTAGCTATTCCGAGCCAGAATAGCGCGTTTGGGGTGGGATTAAGCGCAACACGCTAGTTTTGCGGCGAACGGAGTAGACAGAACTCTTCGCCTCGGAAGCGAAGCGCAATATAGCTACATTGGTTCATATGATCGATCAAACAGGCTTGCTCTGGCATTGCCATTTCTTCCATCGTACAGCGCTCTTCCACACATGTTTGACTGTAAATCTGACCAGTGGGAACATGCGCGACGAAAAGCGAGGTCTTCGATCCCCTCGGATTGAGGGTTTCATATGCGGCTGTCAACCTCTCGAAAGCCGCACGATCCTGCCCCACGGGGTCAAGGTCGATCCCCATCTCGCCAACCTCGCCGACCATTTTCATGTAGCGCAGATGTCTTGATTCAGAACAAACAAGCCGATCGGCCTTCGCAGAGATCGAATACGTCAAGACAATGGCACTGACGATAATCACTACCTTCCGCATCTTTCCCTTTCGGTCTGTGTTTGATGGCCGTGCAAAGTTTTGGTTTTTGCTGTCACCCAAAATCTGCGACAACTCCGACCATCTTAACGTCAGCTTCAGGGAAAGTCATTCATGACGATATGGGGCCGCCATGAAGGTCGACAGCCGCCTGGATTTTACGAGACTCAGATGTGCAAGGCTGCATTGAGCGCACTGCGCCCATCGCCAGCAAGCCAGGACGCAAAAGTCAGCAGGTCGGGGTTGATTTCGTGCATGAGCGTCAGATCGACCTGCTCGGCAAGCGGTCCGTCTTCCAGGCTCTTTGCCATATGCGCGAGATCAGCGTTTGCAGCGAGTACGTCGTCGGGAAACCGTTCATAGGTTATCGGACGACCGGCTGCTTCACTGAGGACGACCTCAAGCTCGCGCCCGGTGAGACGGTCGCTTGCGATCTTAAGCGTTGAGCCGCCAAAACGGGGCTTGTCGGCAAGCACAGCAGCAACGAACCTGCCGATGTCTTTCACGGCGGTTAACTGAATGGAATGGTCTAGCTGGATGAGGGAAACCAAATGGCCTTTGTCCAGACCGAAACCGGGACGCACAAGCATCTCCATGAAAATCATCGGCCGGATGATAGTGGCAGTCATGTCGAGTTGTCGAATATGAGCTTCGATACGAGGTTTGGCGTCAAAACGCGGGACGCCTGTCAGTTCATTCCCAACGCTGGCACCTGATGAATAAACAAAATGGCTGATGCCGGTTTCAGCAGCGATATCCGCAATCGATATACCATGGCGAATTTCGTCCTCGGCGGCCAGGTTTGCTGGTAACACGCTGAAGACGCCATAGGCGCCTTTCATCGTCGAGCGGATAACATCGGTTTCTTCAAATGAGCCCTGCACAAGCTCGATGCCTGCATTCCGCAATTGCAGCGATGCCACTTTGCTGGAATCCTGAACGAGCGCGCGAACGGGCCATCCTGCCTTCAACAAGGCTTTGGCGACAGATCCTCCCTGTCTTCCGGTGGCGCCGAAAACGAGAATGGGGTGCTTGCTATTGGTCACTTGAAACCCTCGCGTTAAACAAGAGCCATCCATATATACAAATAGTGTTCAGCCGGAAGACGGCACATTTTTCAGCGTCAGGCACAAGGATTATACCTTTGAAAGAAGAGTGCGAAGCCGGCCCAGCGCGCGGATCAGAGAACAACAGGCAATTTGCGCCCATTCCGTCAAACGGGATATGCAGCCTGCTAAGTGACAAATGGACTGTTCCGGTTCTTTGGCGTCTTTCTCTCACTGTGGATCATCGACTACGTTTTTCAGAATTGAAGAAAGATGTCGGTGAAATCACCCAGCGCATGCTGACGCTCACGCTGCGCAATCTCGAGCGTGACGGCTTTGTTGTGCGTCACTATTTTCCTGAAGTGCCACCACGTGTTGAGTATGAACTGACGGATATCGGCCGCGGAGCCTTGCGTGCCTTGGAAGGTTTCAACTTCTGGGTCCACGACAATCTGGACGCCATCAAGGCGCATCGACGCGCTTACGATCAGACGAAGTTGTAAATCCAGATCCCCGAGCTGAGTTCAGAAGTTCAGAGAACGGTTCTGATTAGCAAAGCTTAGCTACGACCGCTTTTCGCACTTTCGATTGCGCCCCTGGACAGCGACTTGGTCGAAAGCCGACTTTGATGACCGTACAGGAGCGCGACGGGATTGGGCGCGAAGCAATCAGCCATTTCAGCATGACAACAAGCGAAAGCAGGCTATTCTTCAGTGCGTTGCCGCACCAACGAAAGGAACGAATATTATGGCCACGTTTGTTCTGATAGCTGGAGGCTGACAGGGCGGGTGGGTCTACCAGAAAGTAGCAGATATCCTTGTTGGGCACGGGCACAAAGTCCTGCCAATAACTCTTTCTGGACTCGGTGATGCACCTGCCCCATCGGCCAATCTTGAAACTCATGTAAGCGAGGTCGTTGATGTCGTGAAGTCGCATAGTGACGACTTGATCCTTGTGGGGCAATCCTACGGAGGAATGATCGTGAGCGGCGTAGCGGACGCCGTTCCGTCGCGCATCCGCTCACTGGTCTATGTTGACCCCTATGTCCCAGAAACCGGCGACTCGGTCTGGTCGCTGACAACGCCGCGTTTTCGAAACATGTTCATCGCAGGTGCAAAAGGTGACGGGCTGAATTGTGCCCCGCCTTCCAATCAGGACCCACGATGCCGCCCTCAACCGATTGCGACATTTCTCCAGTCAATCACTTTAACCGAACGCTGGCGTGACACACCTCGTAAGGTCTTCGTTGGCGCACATGGATGGGACGGAAGTCCATTCCTCGACCTCTATCAACGATTGAGCCACGAAACCGAATGGTCAACCTATTCTCTCGATTGCGGCCACAACGTCGCTAAATTGGAGCCAGATGCATTGGCCCAGATACTCCTGACCCAGACTTGACCAACCAGATAACCATTTCAGTAGACGCCTCTCGATTTCTGCCATCACTGCCACCCGAATTCGACGACCGGCTTCTGTGGGCGGTTTTTCACAGCAGCCCAGCCTTCATTTGAAAAGCGGCAACCGATCGCCCCCTGACGTTCTTGACTATCCGTCAATGGATACATCTAGGGGCTCGCCTCTGCCGAAAAGCCTTACCCCAAGAGCCAAATAACTGAGCCTCATGTTCTCAGCTGAGAACAGCTTCTTGTTATTGTTAAACCAAAGTCATCGGACCTCGCGGCAGCTCGGGAGATTCAAAACCAACTAGTCCATTTAATTATTGTATCTTGAGTTTTTGGATTCAAAGGCGTTAACTTTTCATTAACCTTAAAGTTGTTGACGACTCACATAGATACAGTCATTCTGACGCTCAATCCTGCAATTATCTTAGTTGAGCGATTTTAATGATCCAAAGCGCCAATGCCACTAATATCAAGCAAACCGCAGAAAAGTCGTTAACTCGGCTTATTGAAGCGGATGCCGATACGCTAAGCGCCCAGCTTCAACATCTTCGTGCCCGCGCATTTCCACCGACAGCACAGAAAGAACTGCGTAAATTCGCTCCGGGAGAGGCCGCAAAGCTAATTGGAATCAGCGATGTCTATCTTCGCACGCTAGTTAACGAAGGCGTTATCGGTGAGGCTGAAAAGAACGCAGCTGGTAGGCGCCTCTACTCACTAGAGCAAATCCACTCTATCCGGAATCACCTTAGCAAGAACAAAAAAAGTTATGATCAACGACGTCGAGATGATGATCGGCTTCAGGTGATCGCCGTTACGAACTTTAAAGGCGGCTCGGGCAAAACCACTACGGCAGCACATCTTGCACAGTACTTTGCGCTTCGCGGTTATCGCGTCCTTGCGGCAGATCTTGATCCTCAAGCATCATTGTCTGCTTTATTCGGGATACAACCGGAGTTTGACCTAGAGCCTAATGAGACCCTTTACGGTGCAATTCGATATGATGAAGCTCAACGACCACTGAAAAGCATCATTAGGACTACATATTTCAGCGGCCTCGACATCGTACCGGGTAATCTCGAATTACAAGAATTCGAACACGAAACCCCCCGAGCTTTGACTTCATCTTCGCGATCTAGTGACAAATTGTTTTTCACACGGGTAGCCTCGGCGCTGAAAAGCGTGGAAGACGACTATGACATCGTAGTTCTCGATTGCCCACCTTCGCTCGGCTACCTGACCCTGTCAGCACTCTGCGCGGCAACTTCTGTGCTTGTTACAATTCACCCTCAAATGCTGGATGTAGCATCTATGAGCCAGTTCTTGCATATGACCGCGGGCCTTTTTGACGTCGTTGAAAGGGCTGGGGGAAATGCTAACTATGATTGGTTTCGCTATGTGCTCACACGCTACGAACCAAACGACGGCTCCCAGTCGCAAATCGCAGGTCTTCTCAAAGGACTGTTTGGGGATAGAGTCTTGACGAACTCCATGGTCAAATCCGCCGCGATATCAGATGCAGGAATTACCAAGCAGACCCTTTACGAAGTCGGCAGAGAAAACTTCCATCGGCAGACATATGATCGCGCGATCGAAGCTCTCGATGCAGTCAATCATGAACTCGAAGAACTCGTCAGAGATGCGTGGGGTAGAAAATGAACAAGCGCCGTGATGCTTTGCGAGATTTCTTAACGCCAATCACTTCCAACCATGAGTTCTCAGCTGAGAACACGCCCAAGCGACCGCAAATATCTTCGGGCGCTTTGCAAAGTATGAATGATGCGATCACCGGTCTTTCTAATGAAGCAGAGGAGCTCCGTAAGACACTAGCTGATGGCCAATCCATAGTTGAGCTCGATGCACATCTTATAGACGCGTCCTTTGTGAAGGACCGCCTTGATGATTATACAGGTTCCGATTTCGATGCTCTACTGACCAGCATCCAGGAGAACGGCCAAGCCGTCCCAGTGCTCGTACGACCGAACCCCGATCAGTCCGGCCGCTATCAACTTGCGTACGGGCATCGACGCGTTGCTGCACTCAAGCAACTTGGTCTAAAAGTCAAAACTTTCATTCGAGACCTATCCGACGACGAGTTGATAATAGCGCAAGGCAACGAAAACCTTGAACGCAAAGATCTCACGTTTATTGAGAAAGCACTGTTTGCTCGACGTCTAGAAGACCGAGGGACTACCAGAGCTGTGATCATGGCCACCTTTGGCACTTCGTCCAGAGGCGTTTTATCCGAGATGATTGCTTTGGCTCGAAAGTTACCTGAAGAGCTTATACAGGCCATTGGTGCGGCTCCTGGTATTGGGCGACCAAAATGGGATTCAATGGCTACCCTATTAGCCAATAAGCCTAATGCGCTCGAAACCGTTCTAACGTCTGATTCCTTCCTGAATCTAAACAGTACCGAACGCTTTGACGCAATCTTTACGTCGCTCAAGCAGGCAAACAAGGTACTACCCAACCCTATAGCACACGGCTGGAGTTCGGATGACTCTCAGCTAAGGGTAGTCGCCAAATCAAAGTCTAAAGTATACGCCGTCGAATTCTCGGAGTCCGAAGGGAAGGCGTTCGGTGAGTGGATTTCCGACAATATGAAACGCTTATACGACGAATATAAAGGAACCAAGCAACGCAATTAGGAGACTTTAGCAAAAGAAAAAGGCCCCCAAACGTCACCGTCGTGGAAGCCTCTCTCAAAGTTCTAGCAGACTGAGAATCGCATTTCCCCGAATCAGTGTCAAGAGTCGTAGCGTCATTTTGGCGGGTGGTTTTCTTTTGCCTTTTGAAAGGTGAGAGGAAATGCAAATTCTGGAGACTGTCACGTCCACAATCCGTGGACGAATGAGAATGTTTACCCAAAATTCTGAACTGAAGAGCAAGGAGGCGAGAGGGTTAAACCGGTGGGTGATCTATAAGCAGCTTTGCCTCGCCAAATCAGCGTTCGAACTCAATGATCGTTGTCTTGCGGTGCTCAGCTCGCTTTTGTCGTTTCTCCCTAAAGATGAGATCAACGAGAAGAACGGTCTCGTCGTTTTTCCGTCCAATCGTCAGTTATCGCTCCGAGCCCATGGAATGCCGGAATCGACACTGCGCCGACATCTGGCATCCCTGGTCGAAGCCGGCATCATCGCCCGCAAGGATAGCCCGACGCGTAAACGCTATGCTCATAAGGACAGGGAAGGGCAGGTCGACCTTGCTTTCGGCTTTTCCTTCGCGCCGTTGCTCGAACGTGCGTCTGAGATCACAGAGATTGCAGATAGAATTCTTGCTGACCAGAAAACCCTGAAACGTCTTCGAGATGAAGCTTCGGTTATGCGAAGAGACATCGCATCGATCTTTGTCGACGCGGCCAATGAAACCGGAAAGCTCTGTGAAAGGCTGGAACCGGTATTTGTTCGCTTCCGCAAAATCGTTGACGCAATACCGCGGCGCGCATCTCTTGCCCAACTCTCAGCAATCAAGGCCGATCTTGAAGACATTCGCGATGAATTGACTATCACATTGAAAGCAAAGGGAGCTGTTCCGGAAATGAGCGGCAGCGCCGCCCAATTTGAGCGACAGCATAATGAATCCCTGCCAGAATCCCTTTCTGACTCTCAAAACGGTAAAAAGATTGATTTGAAAGTGCCTTCTTCGGATAGCTCTGTTGCTGGGAACCTCGAAATAGAGGATCGGGTCCAGGTTTCTCCTTCAATCTCTCTCGATCAGGTGCTTCGGACATGCCCGGATATTCGCGAATATAGTGCAAATGGGATTGCCTCATGGCGAGATCTCTATGATGCGTCACGAGTAGTCTCAGGGTTCCTCGGGATCAGCCACTCGGCCTATCGGGAAGCGATAGTCTCCATGGGCGCGGAAACTGCTTCGACCGCCATTGCGTGGATCCTGCAGAAACTGAACTCAATCAATTCGCCAGGTGGATATCTGCGATCTCTGACACAGAAGGCGAGGGGAGGGGCCTTTTCAATCAGCCAGCTGTTGTTTTCAGGCATGAAAGCAAACGGAAATCTGATTCCGGCCAAGTTATGAGCCTACGCCAGACCAATAGGCAAAGTAGAACGCAAGGGGAAAATGTTCTTGATGTATGCCTCCCATTGGCTTTTTCTCCCTTTGAAGCCCATGTGAACAAGAGCAAGCGAATGTCGAAACCGTTGAAACCCGTTCTTTGTTTGTCAGTCCTTGGCGCTCTCATTGCTGCCCCGGTTTCGGCCCAACAGCATCAGGAAACAATTATCTTGTCCGTTGCGTCGAACATTATGCGTTGGGCCGATGTTTACAAGGTTCGGCCTGAACGCCGTGATGATCCTTATTATCACGTACGAGTAATCGAACGGCAAAGAGACTGGAAAGTCTGGCAGTTCAAGGAACTTGTTTCCCATATGGCAGTAATACCCAAAGCACTGCCAGCAAGTCGTATCAGCAAAAAAGCGAGAACCTATAATTACAAAGACGTGGAAATCCGCAGCGCATATCGTCGTTGGCTGGATGAACCCGAGACCCGCTTCGAGGTTCCGGTTTGTAAAACCAACATTCTAAACTGTCTTAAACAGTTGCCACAACGTTAAACAAGGATCCGTTCATGCCCAGAATAATCTACGGTGTAGTTCTATCAGCATGGTTCTGCGGAATAGCTGTCGCTGAGGATGTTCCTGGCATCGCTTTTGAAAACAAACTGGCCGCGTGCGTGACGGTCACAGGAGAGAAATCTGTCGTAAAAGCGAATGTCCTCTCAGTGAAAGCCCATTTTCAAATACACAAGCCTATCGGTGACTGTGGATGCTTTTCGGCCCGGGTAGCCTATTCGAGCAGCATCGATATGGAAGGTGTGCCAGAATTTCTGCAGCAAGGCATTATTCCAATCAACAAGGATGCGGTGAAGACGCTCGTTCTTGCGAGCGAGGCAAGTTTGGTTGGCGATCGAGAAATCAACGTCCAGTTGGTTTGCGCAAGACCCACATAGCCAACTTATGAGTGAGGTGATTAATCCAGTTTAGTTTCCCTTTGGCAG
The DNA here is from genome assembly GCF_002975205.1 of Ochrobactrum vermis. Classification (NCBI taxonomy): domain Bacteria; kingdom Pseudomonadati; phylum Pseudomonadota; class Alphaproteobacteria; order Hyphomicrobiales; family Brucellaceae; genus Ochrobactrum; species Ochrobactrum vermis. The sequence goes on from NZ_PCOC01000003.1 coordinate 243,328, forward strand.
GTCTGGGCACACGACCAATGGAGATACTGGTTCACGTTCGCTTTAACCTCCACCTCTCGTGAGTTGGCGCATTTGCGCCAAACCGAAACCAGTGGAAGGCAATTTCGTTAGCGGTAGCAAACGGGGCTACGTCCGCCTGGACGGCTATAGGCGCTCCGTCCCCCACACGAACGGCCATTCCGCATAACGTCATACGGGCAATCACACGTGCCAATATATGGAGACCGAACAGGTTGACCTGATCGGCGCGTCGGAGCCAATCGAGTTGCAGCAGGCGGCTCCATTATTCGAGGGACTGAAACCAGCTTTTGCGTTACAGGCGGTGGATTTTCGGCCAAGTATAGCTCGGAAATCCATCCCGTTCGATTGCCGTAAGTGACGCTGAACCATCCGGAACGATAGTTCATAACCTGCACTCTTCTACCTCTATCGATAACCGTAATGACCCGTGCGGTTAATGACGGCTCGGATCTCATATTTACCTTGGTGGTCGAATATAGCCCCTTTCCGATGAAAGGGTGCTGGTCAGCCGATGGCGGTGGCTGGTTTGTCAGTCGGTGAGTTGTCGCCTGCACGAAGCCTAAATGCTGCGGAGCCTGCTCGGTTGCCTGGACTGTAGTCTGTGGTTGAACTGCGTCTGGTGGCGATACTGGGGTCGGCGTGTCATTCCCGAAAAGTCTCGTGAGAATGAACAGGGCAACTGCCCCAAATATCCAGTTCATCGCCTTCGACAATTTTGGATCCCCCAATCCCTCAAAAGATCAAAGCAAAATTTTAGGGGGATGTCGAGATAAAGCCTCGCTCTCCGCACTGTATCACGGTATGATACAAGTCGCAGGGGTAACTCATGGTCCGTTCCTACAAAGACGCCAGAACCAAAGCCGTTGCAGGCAGCAAAGCGCCAAAGGGGTTTCCGGCAGATTTGATAAGAACAACTGTTCGCAAAATTACCGTGATCGATAGTGCTTTAATTCTTGATGATCTTCGCTCTCCTCCCGGTAACAGGCTGGAGGCTCTGAACGGAGACCGTAAAGGGCAGCGCTCGATCCACATCAATGATCAGTGGCGCATCTGTTTCGTTTGGACCGATGCTGGCGCTGAACAAATCGAAATTGTTGACTACCACTGGAAGGAAGAAGCCATGACCAGTATATTGCCCCCGGTCCATCCCGGCGAAATTCTTCGGGAAGAGTATCTCATCCCGCTTGGGATGAGTGCAGGTGCGCTTGCCAGGAATCTGAATGTCCCTCGCACTCGCATTGAGCGTCTGGCGACAGAACAGACCGCCGTTACACCTGATACGGCTCTGCGCCTTGCAAAGTTCTTCCGGACCACGCCCGAATTCTGGATGAATATGCAGTCAAGTTACGACCTTAAAACGGAGGCAGTAGCCATTCAGGATCAACTCTTAGCTATCCATGAACTGAAAGCGGCCTGATTTACTATACATTTGATGCAGATCAGGCGCTTGTTTTCCAGAAATCCCCAATGTTTCACGCTAACAACGAAACCGCTCGGCATGATACGCGACAGGTTCTTTTGGTAGCCTGTGGTTCCTTCTTGTCAGGGAAGGGGCACCCCTCACCAGTGGATTGTTCGACTATATCCTGAAGGAGAGAACCACGGGCTACAGATTTCCCTTGAATTTGGTAGAGAGGCCGCAAACGTCGTGTTTAAGTTAATGTAATGGTGCCCTGAATGAAGAATAGAACGTTCATTGCGATCATCATCGCTATTGCACTTGCCGGAATTAATGTCCAAGTACGGGCCGACGGTTTCAAAATCCACGAGCTGACGCCCATCAAGCAAGAGTTCTGGTCAATATTTGATGCCTCCGCGCATCATGCGGAAGAACCGACTAACTTTCGGATGTCCTGCTGCGGAACAGATGACGACCAGCATTTGATGATCGCTATCGATCGCCATGTCGACGAGCAGGGACAGGAAAACAGAACGGACGAAGGTTATCTCCAAGAGTTGGAGGTCGGTTCCGAAAAGATCGGGTTCAAGATCGAGAAAATTGATGTCTCTCCAGCAATTGGACGACTTATCCGCCTTCCGAATGTAGGTGGCCTCAAGGGGGTGAATATTTTTGTCGTAGAGGGCGGAGATCGGCTAACAATCCAGTCGGTCGCGCCGACCGAGGGGGCCGCTGAAAACAATGCCCGGAGGGCCTTGGAAATAGCAAAAAAGTCCGTCATTGGGCGATGATTTGGTCTACAGGCAGGCGCTTTCTTCAATTGTCTACTGTTAAGTTTCCGTCGAGCGGTTCGAACGAAGATTTCATAAATTGAAAACGGAAATCAAAATCAATGTCATTCTTCACTTCTGCAATCACAGTGCTTGCAAACGATAGGCAGATGCGAAAGCGGATAGGTCGTCGTATACTTCAGTTACATTGCTGACAGATCGCAGTTCGATGCGATCATCAGTGTGGGTGCAAACATCAATGATTGCCTCACCGAGGGCAAATGCGTCAAAGGAAGCGTTAAGTAGCTGGCCGCCACCTTCATTCAGGGCTTGTATCGCTTTGTAGAGCGCCTGGGCCTGAGCGTCGTTTAAAAGCATGGGACGCTTCCGTCTGGGTATGGGCAGTTACAATACCGCCGTAGGTGAGGGGATTGATAAATTCCAGCCGGCATCAATCCAAGTCAAATGCGAATTTAATCATAGCTCACGGCCGTGTCGGATGACTTCTCAAAAGAGAAAGCAACGGAGCCGGATTTCCTTCAGTGAAAGGCAAACAGGTGACCGGCCTGTAGGAAGTCACCCTTTTGATGGAGCTTTCGCAGATACTATGATCGCAATTCGTCTCAAGCCTGTCCGAGACGTCTGCGCAGTTCTTCGTTCTCAGCACGCAGTTTTGCAGCAAGTTCCTGGCGCAGCTTCAGGTTTTCCGCTTCAAGTGCAATCAGGGCCTTCAGATCGTCGCTCGCCCCCGCTTTCGTTTTTGCCTTTGCTGCGACAAGTGCTGTTTTGCCAGCGGCATTTTTCCAGTTGTAATAAGTCTGTTCGCTGACTTCCAACTGCTGCAGTGCGGCTTTCAGTGTGGTCTTGCCGCCTTTGGTCGCCCTTTCAACGGCAGCAAGAATTGAAGCGCGTTGTTCGGGAGTATACTTCTTGATCGTGCGGGTGGGTGGCTCAGCTTCAATGGGGGCTGATTTTGCCGCGACCCTGGTCGTTTTAGCGGCAGGTGCTGCAGCCGCCTTTACAGGCTTGGGCTCTGCTTTTTTGCGAGGCGCACGAGTTTTCTTCGTGGTACTCACCGGCTCGGCGGTTCTTACCTCAACTGGCGTCTCGTTTACTGCTGCAATGGTTTCGTCTGCCATGGTATGCTTCTCCAGATCGATGTTTGGAAATTCATCTAGGCATCAAACATATAGGTCAATGGTTGATGTAACAATAAGGCCCTGTACTTCATGTGTTCAAGATGAGATAGACTTGCTTTCAGGGCATATCGATCAGGTTGGACATTCTGTTGAGTGTTGAAAGTCCGCCGCATAATATGTAGCCACTGGTAAAAGCGCTTTGACGCGCGTGGAACGTACCTTCAAACTTTCTCGGGAAGCCAATCACGGATGAAAAATCCAATCCGCAACGTTGTTGTTGAATATAAGAACAAGCGTGCCCGCAAGGGCTCGGCGTCTTTGTGGGGAAATCTGGATCTGAAGTCGATTGCCCGGCAAGTGGAAGCGGATGTGCCGGAATCTCCCATGGACGCTCAGGTCCAGCCTGATCTATCCCAGCCGATCGAGCGCAATACTGAGACCACGACCATAAAAGCAATATCGCAGGCTGAGCCGGTCATCGAGCAAGTTGATGAGGCTCTGAGCGAGCCACAACTTTCCAACATGGACGCCTCGATCCCGGATGAAGCATCCCTTACAATGGAAGAGCTGCAAACGGCAAGCACGGCGGGAAACGCTGCTGTCAGGGATAAAAAGCCGTCTGTTGGACGTCCTGTGAAAAAACCAGTCCCGCGGAAACGAGAAACGGCAAATCAGGTCATTGCCGAGCCGGATATTCAGGCTGAATTGTCAGCTCTGGAAATCGAGAACGCTAATCTGAAACGTGAATTGGCCGCCAGATTGGGTACGGAGAACAGGCAGTTGCTCATAATGCTCCGACGATTGGAACAGCAGTAGATAAACAGCACTTAGACTGCCCTGCTAGCCTGGTAGCTGATCTGTTCACATATTCTGGTGACATGTGTGAGGGCCTTTCGTCGCCAAAACTATTGTGTTGTCAGGCTTAAGCTGACAGCATCTCGGAATTGCGGATAGGGAGGTCGATCACGATGAAGTCACTGGGGCAGCGTCTTGTTGCGGGGTTGAAGAGCTGGCGATCGCGGAAGAAGTCGACTTTGCCGGACGAATTGCCTGATGCTCGATCTGCAGCCAGCGCAAGCCCTGAGCAGCTTGATCCTATATTGCCAACGCACGAATCCATCAAAGTTACGACCAAAGATCCCGATGAAGTGAGTGACAAGGCAACCAGGCAGGTTGAACAGGCACCTCTTCGAGAGGTGTTATCGCCTACCGAAGATCCGCCGGCGGCTGAAGAACCGTCAGTGGTTGTGAAGCCTGAGAGGAAGGAGGAGCGAGCGGATGAAGCCACTACTCTACCTCCCGTTCCCAAATCACCACAGAAGCGGCCTCGTGCGAAAAGGCCAGGTCCCAAGATTGAAAATGGGCCGGTGACAGACGAAGAACTGGAAGCGCTGGAAGCGGAGAATGCCCGGCTCAAGCTTCTATTGAATGAGCGTTTGAAAGCGAAGCAGGATGGTTCCGATAACTGACAAGCCGCTAGACTTCAGATGATTTTGATTAAGACACAGGGAGTAGTGATGGCTGTTACATTGTTGCATGGAGTCGGAAATCTGATCTGTGACGGTGTTGAGGTTGGCAGCGTTGAATTCAGCATCGCGAGGCCAGATTACGGTCCAGATGTGACCAGGCGTGGAAAAGTGTGGGGAAACAAAAAGGCCGTTGCAGCAGCAATGAACGCCACAAAGACGGAACTTACCGTACCTGAATCCGATGGCTTGCTTTTCCTGAGCATTCAGAACCTGGATCGCGACGGTGGGGCGCTGTTCACTGTTTTACAACCCGCTACCGTCTGACGACGGCACGGTCCATAGCGGTTCGAAACACTGCATCGCCGGTAAACCGGTTGTCGCCTTGGTCAAAGTCAACCATTATAGAACCGAGCGTAGGTCTGTCTGAACGAAGTCGTCTCCTACATAGAGCACGGGACAGCCATGCTCGTGAGCAACTTCATAGGAAAAGCAGTCACCATAGTTGAGCGAAGCTGGGTGAATGCCTTTGCCCCATCTGGCGTAAGCGTTGGCGACCCGGTGTGCGGAAGCGGCTGTCACGGATACGATTTCGAAGCCGAGCCCGGAAATCAACGCGTCAACCTCTTCGCCGACATTACGTCGCGCAGCAACAATGAGGGCTTCAGTAACTGTTCCTGCGGAAATCAATAGCTCATCAGACTGTTCGATTGCCGTCATGCAAGCTTCGCCTTTGGGCTCATTGAGCACGATCGCCATGAGCGCGGATGTATCGACGGCGATCATATGGGCATCCCATCGTCGTCATAAAGAAAGTCCTGACTACGCGCAGCATTAGCCCCGGGTAATGCTTTCGCCGCCGCCGTTGCCCTCACCTTTTCCATCAGTGCGCGTCGGCCCTTGGGGCCGGGCGCTGCCGCAACGGCTACAAGCCGTGCGATCTCATGGCCGCGACGGGTCAAAATGACTTCATCCCCGGCTTCCGCTCGCTTAACCAGTTCGGTGAGCTGTCCTTTCGCGTCACTGACAGATACGCGCATGGTCCATGTTCCTTTGGGTTTCGCTCATACTTAGCAGTATAAATGGTCCATGTTATGGTCCATGTCAATAATGACCGGGGAACAGAGTTTGGATCTGTTCATTTCTTCCTGCAAATTGACACGAAGAGAGCGAAGTGAACGTAGTTGGCCGGAGGCACCCGCGCTTTCATATCGCGCTGTAGGGTTGCCGGAGGCCCGAATCGCGCAGCGATAGATTGATACCTTGCCGCTTAAGAGTATTACCGTATTGGTAATTATCCTGATACGGCACTAGGAACTTCATCGGCCATAGAACCACTAATTCGCCCCATAATTTCACATAAACGCCCGACAAATCCGCTATAAAAGCAAAAATGTCCATATGACGTAGCACAATTAGGGTTGTCGGAGAGAGCCAAATCGGTAACATGGCACCGATGCAATTCATAACCATCTCAAGGAGAATCCTGACCGGGTTATAAAAGAAAAACCGCTCCCGAAAAAATCCGGAAGCGGGGTGCAAATTACAAACATTCAGTCCTTTATAAATCGCACTCCCAACTTCCAAAGTCAAACAAAAACGCTTTTCGGCGAATGGGAAAGCTTTGCCTGGTCCCCATTAAGGAGACGAGGAAGATGGGGGAAACCCAACAACCCGCGCGGCAGGTTGGCCGCAAACAGACACCACAACGAACCGAGTTTCGGCGGCTGGCTCAGTCCGCGGAAATCGGAACGGTGACACGCGGCCAGCTCAACGGTCTTGCGCAGTCTCTTCCTTGCCTTGGCCTCATCAATGGCATCGAAGCGCACTTGCTTGTGGCCCTGATCAATACTGCTCCAGCCGAGAGCTATGACAAGGGCGGACGACCGATCGTGTTCAAATCCAATGCAGCGCTTGCCTTCGAGGTCGGCCGATCCGAGGGCCGCGTCAGCCGAATGTTGTCTCGGCTGTTTGACGCCGGTGTCATCACCATGCAGGACAGCGGCAACTACAAGCGCTATCCGGTCCGAAATGCGGACGGCAGTATTGCCGATGCTTGCGGTATCGATCTGCGCGTTCTGATTGCCCGCTTTGCGGAGCTTGACGGCATGGTCCGGCAGGCAAAGGCGGAAAAGAACGCACTCAATGCGAACCTGCGTCGCTATCGCGGTGCCGTTCGCAATTTGCGTTTCGCACTCGCCTCCGTCGAGGACCTGCCCGCGCGCCTGCGCGCCATTATCGAGAAGCGTTTTGCGCGCGTTCTCGAAGCAGTAGGCATCGCGAGCAAGGCATCAAGCGCTGTTCTGCGACGCGCAACAAGCTTGATTGAATGGATCGTGGAGCGGGTGATGCAGTTGCCACGCCGTGACCAGTCTTCCGGTAGAAACGAAAAATCGACATGCCCGTATGCCGAAAACGACATGCACAAACAGATTACAAACCCCTATTCCCTTGAAGATAGTAGAGAGGAAATGCGTTCGGCTTATGCCGAACAACTCGGTATCTTAAAGACCGGCTTCGCCAGTAAGAGGGCTTTCGAAAAAAGCCTGGGAGGCAAATCGAGCCTAGTCAATCAACCGCACCACCCGCCACAAACGTTAGTGGCCCTGCAGGATCTGTTACGGGCAATACCGGCGCTGAACACCTATAGAATATCGCGCCCCCGCACCTGGACTGATTTGGCCCGTCTCGCCCCGCAAATCTGCCGCATGGCCGGGATTTCCGAAGATGCACGCCGCCGTGCGGTCGATCAGATGGGGGAACAAGCCGCCGCGATTGCTATCGCAATCACGCTGCAGAAGTTCGACGAGAGGCAAGTGAAGTCGCCGGGCGGCTATTTGCGGGCCATGACAGAGCGCGCCGCTGCCGGCGAATTGCATCTTGCCCGCTCGGTTTTCGGGCTTGCTGCCCGACATGGAATGGAGGGTATACAGTGATCTTTCGTTGCATTTTCTCCGCCGCGATAGCCCTGCCGCTGACTGTCGGGCTAGCTGCCGCTGAACAATGGTCGGGTTCCGTTGCCGGAACCGCCCGCGTCATCGATGGCGATACGATCAGCATACGACAACAGCGCGTGCGGATCGCCGCAATCGACGCTTGCGAAAAGGAGCAGAGCGGCATTTTGAACGGCAAGACGTGGCCGTGCGGTTTGGTTGCGCGCAGCTATCTTCACGAAATGATCGATGGCAAGCATGTGTCGTGCCGGATCGTTGACGTCGATCGCTATAACCGTTCCGTCGGTCAGTGCTTTCTCGGGAACACGGATGTCGGCCTTGCAATGGTGCGCGTGGGGCAGGCTGAGACGATGTTGCGCTACTTGCCGCGAAACCACGGCATCGACATTGCCAAATATGGGTATTCCGAGAACGAAGCGCGCGAACGTTTGCTTGGAATATGGGCGGCCGACGTAGAGAGCCCGCATCTATATCGACGGACCCATGCTTCCAGATAAGCCTTCCAGCATAGCTAAATTGGCGAGGTCGAATAATCGGCGCGGAGAACCAATTTGGCTATCCGTATAGTCCATGATTACACAACACCTGTTGAAAATGCTCTGTATCCGGCTATCATGCGTTGCACAATCGGTATTGTATCAACGGTCATGTGCCCATGAGACGAGTTGCCATATTGGCGCATAGAGCACACCTCTAATTCGTTTGCTTTTGACGCTCGTTCGCACGTCGACGCGGTTGCCGCAAAGCCGGAAGCCTGAAAAATTTCCCCGCCTGCGGCTCCTCGCGCGACAAATTTTTCGGCCCTCGGCTTCCTTCGCTGCGCTCCGGCCCAAGGGTGCAACACCGCTTACCGCCGTGCCTTGGAACGATCATCGCAACCACATAGAGGAGTGAATACCATGGCCAACGAAATCACCAACTTCATCCAGTTCGATAGCGAAGACCTCGACACCGCATCCGGCAAAGGTCGCATCTCCACCCTGACTGACGACATCGACATCGAGGTCGTGCCCTTCAATTCGGACAATCCGGACGCCCCTACGCATCGCGTTTTCGCCAAGTCCCCGCGTGGCTTCAATATTGAGGTCGGTGGTATCTGGAGAAAGGCTAAGGCCGATGGCGAAGGTTTCAAACGGAACCTCTCGATCCGCCGCCTGAACTACAACGCCAACCTGGGTCGCTTCGGGGGGCAGGACGACCCAAGCCTTCAGGCCGTTCTCGAATGGGAACCGCGTAATTGATAGCGCAACAGCGCCCGGCTGAGTGCCGGGCGCACTATACCGAAAGTCGCGGAAATCCCTTTGTTTTCTGGATTTTGTGCGCATTTTGTGCTAGGAGTTGTCACAATAGGAGTTTTGAAGATGAACTTTCATGCCCCCCGTCCGGATCGATCTCCAGAAGCTGTTGCCAAGCGCAAAAAGGCTACGGATCAGGCGCGTGCTGCAAACATGCGGCAGGGCTATGTCCACGACCCACTGTTGGAAGCAGCGACGGCGGCCTACGTCGCGGGCGATATCACACGCGACGAATACAGAGAGCGTGTTGTCCGCAAACCGCAATAGCTCACGCTTATCCTTTTACTTTGATGCCGCCTGCCTTGAGTAGGCGGCTTTTTATTGGTCTTCGCTATGGCTGAAACGGAACCCAAAGGCTCCTATACCTATCCAAACACATCTGACGATCCCGATCGCAGGGACGTGCTGCGTAATAAACTTGGAATCCGGTCTCATAAGGAACTGCGCGTCGAAGAATATCGCGTGACAGCATTCCGGATGACTGAAATTGCCGAAGGAGACGGCCCGAAAGGCGCGTTCGACGCCCAACATCTGAAGGCCATTCATGGTCATATTTTCCAAGATGTTTATGAATGGGCCGGTCATACGCGCAATGAAAGCCCTGTTGTCGATGGCCAGAGGGTGGAGCCGATTGGCAATCTGTCGAAAGGTGGGAGCTCATTTCTTCACGGCTCGCGCATCGAGATGGGCTTGGACGAAGCCTTTAGACCGATCAGGAATCCGGAAATATTGCGTGGATCGTCGGTCGAGCAGTTCGCCGAAATTGCCGGTAAAGTTTTGGCAGAGTTGAATTATGTGCACCCCTTCCGAGAAGGAAACGGACGGGCGCAGGAGGCACTGCTAACATCCATCGGACGCGAATATGGTCATGATGTTGACTTCACCGTCATCACCAAGCCGCGCATGATCGAAGCGTCGATCGCGACGACCAACGACCCCTCCAGTCCAGCTATGAAACATGTCTTTGAAGACGCGATCGATTCAAACCGGCAGGAAGCCATAAGAGCTGCTTTCGTCGATCTGGAAATGCGCGGTGAGAATGCTTTCGAGCACAACGTGCGCAGCGCCAGGCCGGGCGAACAGATTTCAGGTCAGGTTCTCGGTCACGATATCCGCGTTGCCAGCGTTGTTACCGACCACGGGATTGTCGCAGTCGATCGCGCCGACCTTCCAGAGCGGTTGCTCGATGACAATAGCGAAATCACATTCACGGCTCGTTCTGACTTCTCCCGCCTGTCGCGTCCGGATCAGGTCAGAAATGCGGATGGTCCCGCCGTCGAACGAATGTCACCAGAGCAGAAAAGCACCGCGTCATCCCGGCTTACAGAACTGTCGTCCCAAAAGCAGTCCGAGCGAGATTCCGACGACCGCGAACGATAAGCGGTACATCTTCCGCGCAGAGATCTGGTCCGTTTGCTCCGGTGGGTGACATTTTGGCCGCCTCACCCGTTGGCTTATTGACGGACAAGCTGCGATAGCCCCTCCCCAATGCAACCGCTTCACGGTCCTCCACTTCCGTTGCGGCCAATAGGTGCATGGGCTCGTCTCGGCTATCTCCGTTTTTTGCCGTCAACCAACGAATGGAGACGGCCATGAACAACGTCATCGACACCTATCAGCGCATTACCGACCTCATCATCGAGCAGCTGGAAGCCGGCACCAAGCCTTGGGTGCGCCCGTGGCACGGAAATACCCGCCGGACCTCCATCATCCCCCGCCGATCCAGCGGCGAAGCCTATCGCGGCATCAATGTTCTCATGCTCTGGATCGCGTCGCAGATGAACGGCTACGAACAAACCACCTGGATCACCTATCGTCAGGCGCAGGATCTCGGCGGTCAAGTCCGGAAGGGCGAACGTGGATCGTTTGTCGTCAAATTCGGCACCTTTACCCCGAAGGATCAGGACGCCGATGACGACCGTTCTATCCCTTATCTCAAGGGCTACACGGTATTCAACGTAGAGCAGATCGAGAACCTGCCTACCGACTATTACAGCCCAGCCGAACCGATGCCGATGGCGCCCGTGCCTCACAATGAAACCGTCGACACCTTTGTTCGCCAGACCGGAGCCGTCATTCACTACGGCGGCACGAAGGCTTGCTATCGTCCAGGACCTGACGACATTCTCATGCCCGACCGGGAGCGTTTTTTAAGCGATGTCCACCTGTACTCGTCGCTTCTGCACGAAATTGGTCATTGGTCAGGCGCAAAGCATCGTCTTGATCGCGATCTGGCTGGCCGCTTCGGCACAAACGCTTACGCACTCGAAGAACTTGTGGCCGAACTGTCCGCAGCTTTCCTTTGCGCTGACCTAGGCGTGGCCCATGATCCTCGCGAAAACACAGCCGCTTATATCGAAAACTGGCTGGCCGTTCTGAAGGCCGACAAGCGCGCCATTATCACCGCAGCTGCCAAAGCACAGGCGGTTGCCGATTATCTCCATGAGATTGCAAGCGGGTGATCACTTGAGGCCGTTTGAGCGGCTACCTATTTCTCAGCCAAGTTCAAGCTCTTCGAGCTAGCGTCAACTTGATTCTGAAGTTCCGCCATTTTTTTTACCAACGACAGCAGATCGCGTGTCGTACTATGTGGGAGATCGCTGACAAGTTTTGCTAGTTCGACACGATCTTTGGCTTCTTGCTCGTTTTCACCCCAGAGATGAGGTGCTGCTGCGAAGAGCATATCGATTGGCATGAAACCCAATACTTCGCAGATGTGTATCATGCGCGTAACGTGCAGTTTTGAGAATGCACGTTCGTAACGACCATATACCGGTGTAGACAGCCCCATAAGTGGCGCAAAATCTGCCTGTTTAAGGCCAGCCCGTTCACGAGCTTCTCTTAGATATTTTGCAAGTCGTTGGTCTAATTCTTCAAACGTGCTGATACCCTCAAAGCCGCGACGTCTGTAGATGGGCTTATCGATTTCCGGATCATTGGTTTTCTCCAATGAATGTTCTGTTGCGAAATCAGCAGATTCATTATTCACCGTCAAAACCCCTTAAACTCCATGCCGCCTAATTGAATATTATGAATTATTCTCGTTGGTTTGGCACTGTAGAGATTGATGAAACGGAATTCATCACCAAACTTTTCTGCCCCACGGATGCAGAAGGCGACCTCATACGGAAAAAAATGAACTAGAATATGTTGACTAACGTGTTTTCGCCGCGGCCATTCGCCAGTTCCCTGGTTTTCCCTCAAAGACTGCTTCGATCAACGCTGTGTCCTTCAGCCAACTGAGTGTAGCTGACAGTTCGCAAGCAATAGTTTGCTGTTTGATATGAATGCAGCGGATAACATTAGTGATGGAATCCTTGCCGTAGGCGGCATAATTCCAGTTGGAAAAGCGAAAGAGTTCTTCTTTGGCAATCTGGTTGGTCGGCCATTCGACTGAAACGGCGGGCGTGCTAACTTGACTGTTAGCGAATGAGTTGATTGGCTCAATCGTGTGGCCAAAGCCATTAGCAGCTAGATAAGGCGCTAAATATAGACCGACTCCGATCCCGACGGCCAAGCCTAGAAGAAAGCTACGACCAAGCACGGTCAGTATCCGTTTTCTGTTAGATACTGGTCGATGGCATCTCTAAGGATAACCGACATCTTAAGTCCGTTGTCGTGGGCTGCCTTTTCAAGTCGCCTTTTGGTGTCGTAATCAAGTGAGACATTTACAAAATGCTTACTTTCTCGTTCACGATTTCTACGAAGTTCACGTAAGCGATTTCGGGAATCTTCCCGCTGGTTTGCCTGTTGGGTATCGTTCGCCCTTCTTTCTTCTGGCGTGACGAATTGTGATTTAGGACGAGCTCTTCGCGTTTCCAGTTCCGTTGACGGCCCTGTAGTTTGCATTTGTGCGTTTTCCGCCGCTGGGAGCGCAGCAGCATTGGGGCCATTCTCCTCTTCTGCTGATGGGCGTCTGCGGGATGCGACAGGGAAGTCTGACAGTGTGACCTTGCTTTTAGCCATTCACCGTCTCCATTACATTCTGGTCCCTTAAATAGTCGAGCTCAGAAACAAACGCGTTGACTTCGGTTCTGGCCTTACAGATAGCATCCGTTAATTCCAACATTTGCAATGTTCCCCAGCCGCTGCGGATCTCGCGGTAACAGTTGCGCTCGATTAGCTCAGTTTCGAGCAACGTCGTATTGTAACCATGTTGGCTTAAATTTTCTACGAATGGACGGATGATGCGATATTCTTCAAGGTGGCGATTAACGATGTTGATGCGTGTTCGCACAACCGCCTGAGGAATTACACGTTGGTTGTGATCTGTTCGCGTGGCAATGGTTTCCGCGGCTTCGCCTGCTGCCTTTATTTCATCCTGTGCAGGCTGAATGGGCGTAATCACGATATCAGAATGATCTATTATCGTATCCATGACCACGCTATCGACGCCGGGAGCATCGATAATCACGGCGTCGTACTTTTCCGCGTGTGAAGACATAACCTGTTCGATTGAGCTCTGGCGAAGTGCGGTCGTCAGAGAAATCGATTCAGGTAAGTTGCCCTTCGCTTCACAGCGCTTCCACCACTCGGCCAGGTTCTGGCGGGGATCTGCATCGATGAGAAGGACTCGTCGACCTTGGAGTGCGAATTCACCTGCTGTCAAAATGACGGTGGTCGTTTTCCCCGCGCCGCCTTTGCCACTAACTGCTGAAAATCGAGCTGTCATGAATTCTCCTTCAAACGAAGAGAGCATGAACGTTTACCCACGTCCGGTTCAGGCCATATCAGACTAACGCGCATTTGGATCGAGTGGTGATCGTTAGTCATATGGAGTGTGGAATAGACTACGTTATTTTCACACGATGTGACAACACACTATGACCAATGGATCACACTGTGTGTTCACACCAATGAACCACACGACCATGTCGTGTGGTTCATTTCCCTAGTTCCTTTCTAGCTGATGATGAACCCCGGAGCCGCGCAAGAGCCGTCTGTGCCGCTCGCGCGCAGTCCGGCAAGGGCGAAGAGCGTAGCGTCCCTTGCCGGCGAGTACGAGGGGTACACAAAGGCGAATAAAGCGGCCTGGAGGTGAACCCTGGTGAGCGAAGCGAGACCAATTTGGACGATCTTTAATGATTTCCTATTAATTTGGTTAGGCAGGATACGGAAAAATGTGCTACATTTTATCCAGTTGATCACGAGACACGTCCGCGAGTGATTATTGCTACTCTGTGCTGGAGCTGTTGAAGCTTATGGATGACGGAATTACCGATGGTGGGGCGGCAGTTAAAGCCAAGCCGCAAACCATTCATAGCCGCGTTTCGGCGGACGAATATGATGCAATCGATGTAGCCGCAAAGGCGGCTGACATGACGATGAGTGCATTTTTTAAAGCTGTATTCCTGCAAGCGGCAGGAGTGAAGCCAGTCTTTAATGACGAAGACCGTGCGCTTTTGTCTCTCATGCTAGAAGACATGCGTATGATTGGTGTCAATCTCAATCAGGTAGCCCGAGCTCTGAATAGTGGAAAATCGGTATCTGATAGCGAAATCCGCATGGTGGTCGGGGATGTGCAGAAGATGCAGGTCGGCGTCCTCAGCGAGTTGCGGCGCGTTACGAAGCGATCCGGATACAGGCATCGCAGCAAGGAATAGCAGTCGATGGAGTTTTTTCTCGGAGCCTTTGAGAGTGAATGGGAGCAGCATCGCGCGGCGCTGTTGCATGAGCTTTCTTTGGGTTCGAGAGCTGCGAGCGGCGCGGAAGAAGAAATGCGACGGAGGCTGCGCGAACTGCAAATCGCAGGAGGTGCCGCTGCAGCAGGTGGTGCTTCAGTGCCCAAAATGCGTACGGGATCCTCAAGGGCACAGAGTTTCCAGTTCTTTGGAAGCACGGCAAGCAAGCCAATTGCGGCAGCGAGGCCGATGGAGGCGCGTTTGGCCGCCGTCGCAGCAGGCAGTCAACCGTCCGTGGTAAAAATGGCGTCGTACGGTGGAGGTGCGCGGTTCGGCGCGATGGTCAATTACGTATCACGCAGCGGGGAAATACGCGTCGAAAAGGAAAACGGTGAGCGCCTTCATGGTCGCGAGGAGCTTGCCCGATTGCGTGGCGAATGGGAGCCATTGTTTCAAAATCGAGCCGAGAGCAGGGATATAGGTACGTTCCGAGTTTCAATTGAGGCTTCAGGTTTTGCAACAGAAGATGCATTGCACCAGCTCGTGCGCAACAGTCTGTCGAGCGCTTTTGGTAATCGCAGCTTCGCATATGCTGTCTCGCAGCCATTCCATGGGGCTCTAAACGTTGATGGAATTGTAGTGTTGCGTAGCGCGGAAGGGGAGCGGTTGACCGGCGACCCGAAGGCGGCTGACATTATTCAGAGACGTTACAACGAAAGCGCGGTGTCCGAGCTGGCGAGGGCGCGGTTCCGTTTTACCGGGTATGGTAATGGCGTGGAATATGGCGCTGCCAAGCTGCGAAATCTGGTCGAGGATCATAAGGGAGAAGTTCGCGATGATAAGGGGCGCGATATCTCCGATGCGCGTTCCGCCGGCGATCTGGTGCAAAAGCAGTGGCGTCGGGAGTTGCATAGCCGCAAGGGCAGGGATGTGATGCATGTCATCATGTCTGCCAAAGCTGGCACCAATGTTCAGGCTTTCGTAGGCGCTATTCGGGATTTTCTGGCCGCTCAGTTCGAAGGACACCGCTACATATTTGCGATGCATGATCCGTTCAGCGATCCGAAGGAGATGGGGCAGGGCGGAAAGCGACCGCATATCCATGCCCATGCCATTATCGCTATGCGTTCAGATGCCGGTGATCGGGTAGAAACCTCGCCACAGGTTTTTCGCCAATGGCGCGAACTTATGGCTGAAAAGGCGCGCCAGCACGGAATCGCTATGGAAATGACGGACAGGCGCGAGTTTGCAAATGCTCCTGCCTACACGCGCAATCAGGTGCGGCCGGTTAATCGCGAGGGACGAACGGAACATGAGGGGACGAGTGCGGCGGCTCAGTCGCGTTATGATGCCAAGCGGTCAGGTCGGCGGAGCGTGGCGCGGAGCGTGCGAAGCCGTGAATATACCGTAAAGGTAACACAAAGTTGGGAGAAAATCGCAATGGCAAGCGGCAATCATCAGATTGCCTCATACGCCATGAAGCAAAGAGATGTAGTTGTATCAACAAGTTTGCATCAATGGGAAGCCAAAACTTCTAACATCGTTCATGCAGATTTCGGGTCACATTACCGCACCAATTTGGTAAAGTTGCAAAACATCATTTTGGAGGGTGAAAAAGTGCGCGAAATGTCGAGAAGCGATTTTGAGGCATATGAGAAAGAAGTTGAAACAGCATTGTTCCGGCTTGGCCGCAATCTCGGACCGGAAGAGAAAGCCGATCTGGATCAGGTAGCGCAGTATACGCGCGAGCATGTGAATCTAATGCGCGAGCATATGAAATTGACTGAACAGCGTGGATTGACCGTTGAAACCCCATCTCGTGAAAGCGAGCAAGATAGCTCGTCGATGCAGATCGCTCGCGATGCCGATTCCGAAATTGCCAAGCCAGCGCATGTTGTCGTGGAAGCAGAGCAGGGTCAGCCATCGGCAGATAATGCCAGCGAACCTCGTTCAAGCATGGATGACGAGGAGAAAGCAGCTGCAGCATCCTATCAGGCCGAAATGGATCGTTCATTCCCGGATGAAATCACGAGCCGATATTATATTCGTGAGGATCAGGGGGGGACACAGCGGGTCTTTGCCGATTCAAAGGGTGAGCGCGAAGTATTCCAGGACAATGGAGAGAAGCTGCGCGCTAAATCTTTCGATGCTCAGGGCGTTCGGTTGATGATCGAAACAGCAGCGCATCGAGGCTGGACGAGCATCGAAATAACGGGGAGCAAGGAGTTCCGCCGTGAAACTTGGTTGGAGGGCCAGGCGCACGGTATTTCGGTCAAGGGCTATCAGCCGACGGAACTGGATTGGCAAGATCTGGCGCGTCGCGAGCAGTCCTACTTGCGCAATGAAATTGTTCCGATCGAGGGCAGGGCGCTGGATGCGGCTCACCGGGATCAGGAGCAATCTGCAGGATCGGATCAGTCGAGCAAGGTCGATAGAGAGCCACAGAATGCAGATAATTCTGGAACGTCCCACTCCAAGACCGTCGACTATAAGGAGGGTGTGCAGGGCATCCTTGTTGAGAAAGGCGAAAAGCCTTATCAGGATAATGAAAAAAATGAGCCTTCGCCATTTGTCGTTATTGAAACGGCCAATGGCAATCGCACGGTATGGGGCGTCGGATTACCGGATGCGTTGCATCGCGCCGGCGCTGAAATCGGCGATGAAATTCATTTGCGGTCCACTGGGACGGAACGCGTTTTGAAAACCGTCATTCAGGAAGTCGATGGTCAGAAGCAGCGTGTCGAGCAAATGGTCGATCGCCGGGCATGGGAAGCGAACGTGCTTGAAGAGCGGGATCGGACAGATGGAAAAGTTGAAGGTTCCAAACAGCTCGACAATCAGGTTAATATGGAAGTGAAGGGCGTTGGTCGCGATGGAGAAACCATGCGCACCGATCCACCTCAGCAACAAGTTCCGCGATTGCAGGAACTAGAACAAGAGCAGCAGCAAAAGAAGGAACGCAACGAACACGAGCGTTAAACGACCATGCGACACGATTACATCTATAATTCACCTCCCGATCCGAAGGCCGACGATGCTTTTGCAAAATTCTTTGCAATCTTGTTTTGGCTCGTGCTTGGACTGGTTGCAATCGTGTATGTTGCTACTGTCATTCAAGGTTGGTTTAATCCCGCCTTCGCATGGATAACTGATACCATCAGTTTCCTTGGAGGATTCTTGCCGTTTTGACGGCAAGGAGAATTAAAAATCAGCCGGGCGCTTTTGCGACCCGGCTTTTTCGTAAGAGTTAGGCCATTAGACTCATAAACAAGGAGCGAGGCGCGTTGCACCATAGCGAGAAAGTTGGCGGCGAGCAGACCAATCCGGATCGGGAATCCTTGCGCGTCAACGACGACGTGTATCTTGGTTGTCAGCCCGCCGCGCGATCGTCAGATGGGTAGCAGCGGCTCGATTACGCGGCATTCAAAGTCTGTCAGGTCATATCGGCTCATGCTGAGCCCTGAATCAGAATCCGGCACGATATGAAAGCATCAAAGCAGTCAGTCAACAGACGACCCCGTTGCGGTCACTACATCGCCTCGCAGCTGTGCGGCGAACCAGTCATTATTGCTCATCGGCCTTGGCATGACGGCAGTCAGCAGAACGTTGTGGCGGACCGCCCAGCGGTCCGCCACAAAACTAGTTCCTGTGAGCCGCGACTAGGAGCATCATGGGTCTTTCCAATTCCTCCGCCAGGCCGGGATTCGCGTCAATTTGATCCTTGGTCGGAGCGAACTCTTCGACGCGATCGATCTGAAATCCTGCTCGAATGAGAGCGTTTAGCGTCGTGCCGACAGTCCGGTGGAACTTGAGAACGCCGTCAGCGAACCAGTTGGTTCGGCGCTCACCCTCGATAAAATAGCGATTGAGCGGCCATGTCTTCCGCCCCTGCTGGTCTTCGATCCAGTTAGACTGCGAAGGAGCCATGAAAATGGGATGTTCGATGGTGAACACAAGTGCCCCCCCCCGCACCAGTGCCCGATGCATCATGCTGACGAGGCGGTCGAAGTCCTCGACATAGTGAAAGGTGAGCGCGCTGTAGATGAGCTCGAAACTGTCCGCTGGCAGTTCGAGCGTATCAAGGTCGGCGATGCGATAGGCTATTGCGTCGTCGAATGTGTCCGCGCGGGCCCGGGTGATCATGTTCTCGGACAGGTCGTAGCCTGTTACCGAGGCAGCGCCATTTTCGCGCATCCAGCGCGAGGCCCATCCAAAGCCGCAGCCGAGGTCAGCCACTCTCTTGCCCTTCAATGGTGGCAACATCGCCTGGATGGCGCCCCACTCGGGCGCCCCTTCCAAGCCATGAACCTGCCTAGGGAGTTGGCTGTAACCAGCGAAAAACGTCGGATTGTCGTAAATGTTCTGTGCCATGTTTTTTGTCCGTTAGATGAATGGACGAGGCACCAGCCATGCTAAAACACCTCGTCCGAAAGGGCGAGGCCGGTATTGGCAAGTCGCTTAATTAGGTCGCGCGCTCAATGCCCGGCATCCCGCCAATGAGATGCCGGCCAAGCGGGTGACAATGTGGATGTCCTTTTCGGCCATTTGGTAATGATGTTCGTTGGGCGATACCAAGTCAAGCGCGTTTGCCGGGCCGTTAGAAGCTTCAATGCCCCCTATATGCGAGGTCGGCTTTTAGACAAGCTGCCCAAAGCCGCCAGTCGGCTGCCCACCTAATCTCAGTCGTTCGCGTTTATGGGTTCACGGGCTAGTTGGAAATGGTCATCAGGCCAATATCTTCCGGGTCTGGCACTGTAGCGTTGAATATGTCGAGATAACTTTTCCGCTTTCGAGGGGATGTTCCAGAAGCATCAACTTTCTCATTGACAGCCTTCAATAATCGTTCTGCGCTCGGTTTAAGTTTCGCTTCGACTTCTTCTATCCGATCATCGATATTACCCGGTGGGATTGCCGATTTCTTGTCTTTGCCTGTTGATGGCAATTTGACGCTCAGATTTACCGTCCTGGTATTTTCTTGGTTCCCGTCACCAGATTCAGCAATCGACGGGGAGGCGGTTATGCTGGCTTTCGGCCGAGGTTTCTCATCTGGCTGAGGACTGTAGGGCAGGGGGCTGATTGTCTGCTCAGCGGCCCGTTGCCCGTCGTGCGCGTATTCGCTCGTGAGTGCTGGTACTGGCCTATGGGGCAAATATTCAATCGTCGGCACATCAGGAACGCGCGATTGCGAATAAGCTTCAGCGGATTTGAAGGGTTGGGTGTTGAAAAATCGCAGCTTGTCGCCATAGATCGGTCGTTGACCTTCGACGAGCAAGATCATCTTGCTTTCTGGCATTTGCCGCACTTCTTGCGGCATCATCAAATCGCGTTCCCGGATTTGCTCAACTTTTGTGCGCCGAGGTAAACCGAGAATTTCGATGGTACGGGATTCCGACTTGTAGCGGATGGTTCTTTTTCCGAGTGCCCGGGATGCATATTCCGCTGTCGCCTGGTCGTTGGCACCTAGCACCAGCTGATAACCACAGTTGCCGAGAAGGGAGTGACGCGAAGTCTCGCCATAAATCTCGTCGAGATTCTTGAGATCCTGAATGATGATAGCAAGCTTAATATTATAACCAGCCACATAGGGAAGCTTCGTCATAATCTCATCCATCTTTTTAAGCTGCCGAAATTCATCCAGCAAAA
Organism: Ochrobactrum vermis; assembly: GCF_002975205.1. NCBI lineage: Bacteria > Pseudomonadati > Pseudomonadota > Alphaproteobacteria > Hyphomicrobiales > Brucellaceae > Ochrobactrum > Ochrobactrum vermis. The sequence continues at coordinate 263,636 of NZ_PCOC01000003.1, forward strand.
AATAGACGGGTAGCGAATTTGGATCGTGTTCCAGTGTCAGAATGTTCATGACCTGTTGCACGAACAATGTGAGAAGTGGGCGCAAGATCGTAATATCGGTAATATTGGGTGCCAGATAAATAGAGATAGGCCGCCGTTTCATGGCGGCGATATCCATGTCGGTTACTTCCGTCGCGGCTACGATACGTTCATTTCTAAAGGGTCTGAGCGCGTTTTGGATATCGAGGAGCGCGGATGCTGCGGCGCGTTCAGACAATGCCAGAAACGCGTTGAAGCTTTCGACCGTATATTTTGAAAGGTTCGGCTCTTTTTCCTTGATGAACTTGATCTGCGCCTGAAGATCAACGCCACTGTTCACGAAGGAAACGACTTCGCCGAGGTTGCGCCGTCCATGATAATAGGGGCTCTCCAGAACATAGCTTATAATTCCGGCTACGACCTGTTGAGCCAAGCCCTGCCAAACTGAGTTTTCAGAGCCAACATTTTCGGGAACCAGAATGCTGGCGATATTCTGAATATCCGTTGTGCGATTGCCGCGCTCGGGTCGCACAAAATCCAGAGGATTATAACGATTTGTCCTCTCCGAGCCGGGAGCGAAGAGGAAGACCTGACTGCCATTCTTCTTGCGATATCCGGCTGTCGCCTTGAAAATTTCGCCCTTCAAGTCGGATACGATCATTGAACCTTCATGCATGAGAGCGTTTGGAATGACATAGCCCGCTCCCTTACCCGATCGTGTAGGACCGATAATCAGATGATGGCGACTGTCTGCCGCTCGCAGCACATTGCGGCCGAACCGCCCGAATATGTGCCCTGTCTTACGGAACCACTTGCCGCGACGAAGGCCCATGACGTCCTGAAAAGCCGCATCCCCCAAGGGGTTTTCGTAGCGTCTAAGACCGAGATAGCCCGCAAAAATGGCGGCGGCGATGGCAGGTAGCAAGGCACCGATGGCAACTCGTTGCAGAGTTGAGTTGGACGCGTAGGCCCAGACTTGCTGAAGCGGAGCAAAAGGATTTTCGGTGATGGTGATATTCAAAATTCGGCTGTCTTTATAGACTACCCCGAGTACGACCCCATAAGCCAAGGTCCAGACAAGGAAGGCTATGCCGGCACAAAATATCAGATAGACCGCTTTGTAACCCTTGCTCATGGCTCCTCATTTCGTGCAAAAAATATCTCCGATACGCCACGTTTTCCGCCGTCTCGACGCAATTGGATGACGATGGGGATGACCATACGAATGTACGACATGAGGTCATGCTTCGAATATCCGCCCGACAGCCCGGCTTGTTGCATCATCATGGCGAGCTGTTCGTATGCTCCTTGCGGAGTGTCTGCATGAACCGTCGACATAGAACCTGGATGACCGGTGTTGATGGCGCGAAGAAATGCAAAAGCTTCAGCACCACGGATCTCGCCAACGAACAATCGGTCAGGACGCATACGCAATGAAGATTCAAGCAAGTGCTGAATCGTGATGTCAGCCGTGCCTTGCCCACCTTTCGAAGCTACCAGATGAACGCGATTTTCCTGAGGGGGAAAAAGCTCGCGAGTGTCTTCCAGCGTTATAATCCGTTCCTTCGGATGAACCGATTTCAGGCAAGCATTCAGAAAGGTCGTCTTTCCAGATGACGTCCCGCCGCTAATTAAGATGGACACACGTTGCGATATAGCTGTGTTGATGAAATCGAAAATTCTGTTTTGCTTCAGATGCTCGATCAGTTGACGATCAATGTCGCTCAGTCCTCCTACAGCAACAGAAACCTTGTCCAGTGAACCGCTATCCCTGTATTCCTCCAAGCTAAAATTGCTAACGACCTGCTTGCGGATCGATATCGATCCCCCCTCCGGTGCAGCGGGTGGAAGAACGACCTGAATCCGCTCGCCAGTCGGTAACGCAGCGCTCAGGATGGGCGCGGATTTACTGACGAACTGATCGGTCGCGCCTGCGACCCGTTCACCGATATTCTGAATCTCTGCTGCAGAAAGCGCATGAACCTCGTGGAATTCCATGTGATCAGCACCAAGTCGCTCAACATAGACGTGACCTGGTTTATTGACCGAGATTTCAACGACCTTTGGATCGTTGAGAAATGGCCGCAGAGGCTCAAGTGCCCGATCAAGAAAGTAATATCTGCTTTGTGTGGTTGTTGCCGCACTATTTGCCCCTGCGTTCACGTTGAATTTCCTTCATCGCCTCTGTTACGGGATCGTCGTACATCACTGAGAAATCGAGGTCCTGACGCACAAATATGAAAATGCGTTCGCCTTGATGGACGCTAATAGTCGGCTTGATGCGCAAGTTCTCGCTCAGAGCGGTATTTGCCATTTGAGAGAAAGTGTCGGCAATCGTCTCGCGGGCTAGTTCTTCTCCGCGTTTTGCATCGTCATTGTTGCGACCGAAGGCTTCACCGCTGCCGAAACCTGTCAGATAGCTTGCGCCGGCGCCGACCACGGACAACATGATGGAAGCCCCGAACCGTTCACGCCATTTTTTATCGACGATGCCAGTGAGACCCGAACGACCCAAGCTGTCAGTTCCAACGGAGTTCAGGCGCACGCTTACACCATCATCACGCAGTAAGCGGGTCCAGACAACGAAAACGCGGGTCTGGCCTGTCATTACGTCGCTTTGATATTCACCTATGAGTCGAGTGCCGGTCGGAATCAAAATGCGACGACCATCAAAACTGTAGACGTCCTCTGACGTGATGGCGCGAACCTGGCCTGGCAGATCGCTTACAATCGAGGTTTCGAGAATACCGGGTATCATCGTTCCTTCCGGCACAACCGCGTCGATACGCTTGATTTTCGTAGCCTTGGCATTCCGGTCCGCCATTGCCGAGGCCGTCGCCAGAAACTTGCTGTTTCTGTCTTCACCAGCAACAGTCGGTGTTCCCTCGCCACTATCGCCACCAAGACCGCCATTCGCTCCGCCAGATCGCGCTTGATCCATCTGAATCAGCTTCGATTTGAACCGGTCTGGAAATTCTTCAACAATCTCCGGCGCGGATGCCTGAGCGGGTTCGTTCACAGCGACCGTCGGGGGAGGAGGGGGAGGAACATTAAATGTCGTGGTGTCGACTTGCTCCGGCTCTGGTGGCCGTGGAGGCGGTGGAATGTTGATGATATTTGGCTCGGGTGCGGCAGGGGGCTGATCCTGATCGCGCACGAATGACGGCGGTCTGAACGACGTCGTGCTAAACTCCTCGTCACCGCGCACGAGATCGCGCGGCTTCTCCGAGGGCTGTTTGAGAACAAAATAAGCCATAGCTACACCGGCCAGCAGAAATACGGCCATCGCAGCCGTTTGATTCCGCTTTGCATTCTTATTGCTGACACCGGAGTCATCAGCCGCCGCCAGTGCTTCCAATTCGGGAGACTGTTTCATCAGTTGCCGCTCCTTCTTCTCTTGGTTGCCGGATGATCAGGTGCGGGACCCATGATGTCAGGATCGGGTGCGCCAAAATCCGGCTTTCTAAGGTTGAAGATGCAGATCCACTGATCACCATCGCGGAGGGTGTATTGTGTTGCCGTTCCATCCACGACCAGATATTCACCTTCCTTGCGGAAGTTTCGCAGCGTCTCGGAGAAATCACTGTTTACTGCGAAAATTGCAGGTGTCCGACCAGTGAATTTGAAGAAGGTCTTCTTGCCGTCATCGAAGACCATCGACGGCTTCAGTTTCGTATCTCCAGTAAAGGAATAGTCGATGTTGACGTTAGCCTTATCGATTTTTGAGATATTCGGGTTGGCAGCACGATATTCGGCCTCTTTGCGCATCGCTGCATTCAGATCCTTTTCAGGATAGATGAAGCGCACGCCAAAGACCTTTTTGCCGGCATCGGGCGCGTAGTCGTGCAGCTCCAGAAAATAGATGCGCTTGGTCGTGACAACGTTCATGTTCGTGACGACATTTTTAGCCGTCGGCTTCACGAAGAGGATGTTGCCTTTTTCGGTTGGAGCAACTTGCCAGCTCTCTGTGTCGCCAAGCGAAATGGTCTCAAATTTTTCATCCTCATCGAAGATGATCATTGTTGATATGCCATACGTCGCGGAGATTTTGACGACGTTGTTGGGTTGATAGACGACACTGGTCACACGTGAATCCAGCGAGCCAGCCCTAGGCGTCTGGGCAGCGTGCGCGTGCGAAAGGAGGACGGCCGAGAACGCCGCCGCTAAAGGCAAGCGGTTTTTCATCCCTTGCTCCCTTCCGTGACGGTTTCCTGATCCCGCCTGTAATTATAAACCTGGAATCCGAGAGGGTTTTCAAACCGCCATTCATTGGTGGCTGGTTCGTCCGTATAGCGATAACGAACGACAGCAATATAGTGTCTGGTGATGGCATCGGTATCGGACTTTTCAGTCGTTGAAAAACGGACGAGAGCGGTGGAACTGTTGGGGAAGGTGACAGACTTCACATCGACAAGTACACGCTTGTTCTTGCCGTAAACCTTAGCCGGATTTTTCGGGTTGGCAGTGCTGTATTGCTCCTGTAATTCGCGAGCGGCATCACCTGTCGATAACAGTGCTGCCGTGCCGAAGTTTGCATCAATCGCGTAAGGATCATAGCCTTCACGTGTCCTGATATACCGAACGACGTTTGCTTGGGTAATTGCGCGTGAATCCGTCAGATTTTGTGCTTTTGTGAGGCCGCTTTTGGTTTCGATATAGCCCGTAGCCTTGTCTACGACGACAATCACAGGCTCGAAAGATTTTAACGGAACCAGCATAACGAGTGCCAGCAACGCGAAAAGCGCGACGAGCCCGAAAATGATGGTTACGAACCATGCCACGACTTTTGAACGTTTTGCTTTCCGGACGATTTCGTTCTCCCAACGATCACCGTCCTGAAAATAACTTCTCAATGCAGCTTCTTTGGAATCGGTCATGATCCAACCCTTTACCTCTTATTAACCTGCAGCATTAGCGAGGCAGGCTGTTGCTGCTTATTCGGTTTTGCATTGCTTCTTTTGCGCCCTGACTTGTCGGGGAAATCGAACCCCCACCGCCGCCTCCGAAACGATTGTAAAGATACCTTCCGCCGCGATAGCTCGCACCGATCCCCTTGAAGCCAGCTCGCGCAATCTGCATTGGAGCGGTGACACCGGTCACGCGAACAAGCCGAGAAGCCGCGGCACCGATACCAACGGCCAATCCTCCTGCAATGCCCTGAGCAAGGACCTGGATGTTCAACAGGACAAATGCCCCGGCGAAACAAAGCAGGAGGAAGGCTGAAATATCACTGAGGGTAAGGCGTCGCTCCGTGGCGGCAGCGGATACCTTCGTCAGTTCAGGATCCATTGCGGCGATAAGGAAGGCGGCGACGACAAACACGAATAACGGAATCAGTGCATATAGAAGAACTTGTTGGAACCACGCCTGCCCAAGACTGCGCGATTGTTCAAACAACATGCAGGCTATGAAGATAGGTGCGGTCCCGATCAGTACCCATAACATCACCTTCGCAAGAACGAGTATTGCGAGAGCAACGGCGATAAAGATTGCCACGCAGGCCATTATGAGAAAGCCGATCATCGACGGCAAAATGGTAAAATAGCCTGACTGCTCAGCAAGGGCCGAAGCTGCCTGATTTGCGGTTTGCCAAATCATGGAAAGACCGTTTGTCGGTTCGGTAATTCCTGTTTTGGTGGCCGTCAGGATAGCGCGACCAACATCTTCAGGAGTATTGTTCAGCCACTTGTAGAAAAAATCGTTGAAGTAACCCCAGTTGCTGATCAATGCCAGAATGAAGACCATGCGGAA